>JBGVAT010000222.1:0-3067 GCA_045224895.1 Fibrobacter sp. | reverse complement strand
AGGAATTCGGGGTGAGCCGTCGCTACTCTATGGGTCTTCCCGATAAATTTGGGGGTCAAAAGTGAAAAAGCTGACTAAAATTCTGACGATTCTTATTATGGTGGCAAGCTTTGCAACCTCCTGGGCTGCACCTGCCGAAGGCACGGTTTCCCCGAATAAGAAGCTATATGACTTTAACTTCGTCAACATGGATTACGAAGCGATTTTCCGTTCCGTTTCCGTGATTGCCGGCGTGGACATTTTGATAGCTCCCGATGTCAAGGGCAAAATCAGCTTGCGCGTGACCAAGAAAACCTGGCAGGAAACTTTGGACATTATTTGTAATATGAATGACCTCACGTGGGTGATTCAGGACAAGTATATTTCCATCCAGCGCTTGAGCACTTACCAGGCCAAGCAGAAGAAGATTGCTGACGAAGAGAATCAGGCCGAACAGACGGCGCCTCTGGTGCGTAAGAACTTCCAGGTGCATCATGCCAAGGCCGATGAACTCGTGAAGGTTCTCGAAAATATGAAGTCGAACCGCGGTAAGATTTCTGTCGTGGAACGTACGAACTCCATCATCGTCTACGATACCGAAAGCCGTATCGAACAGATGGGCAACGCCCTTACCGAACTCGATGTCGAAACGCTCCAGATCATGATCACGGCAAAGCTTGTGGTCGTGAACAGCGAACTTGCTCGCGAACTTGGTGTGGACTGGACGGCTGCTATGGGCTCTACAACGCTTACGCCGGGTACGGCTGCTGCTGCAACGGGAGCTACGGCTGGTTCTAGCCGAATCAGTGGTGCAATCCAGTCTTTCCCGAACGGAACTTCTCCGGCTGTGGGCAAGGCGAATACCGCCATTACGGCAAGCCTCCTCGACAACAATCTCCAGATTGCCATTTCGAACTTGATGGGTGATGCTTCTACGGAAGTGCTTGCCTCTCCGCAGGTTTCTACGCTCGACAATACCGAAGCTCAGGTGTTCATGGGTGACAAGGTTTCCATCCGCGTGATTGACGATAGCGGTGAATCTTCGACCAAGATGGTGGAAACGGGTATCAAGCTGACCGTTACGCCGCATGTTTCTGGTGATAACCGCATCTTGCTCGACCTCCATCCGGAAAACAACTCTTACGGCTATGACGAAAAGGGCGAAGTTGTGATTTCGACTCAGGAAGCAAAGACCAAGGTGGTTGTGGCTGACGGTGAAACCGTTGTGATCGGTGGCCTTACCCGTAACGAAAATACGGAAAGCGAAAGCGGCATCCCGTTCCTCAAGGACATCCCGCTTTTGGGCAACCTCTTCAAGTATACCCGCAAGTCCATCACGAAGAAGGATCTCGTGATCTTTGTGACTCCGCGTATCATTCGCAACTACATTGGCAATGTCGATATCTCTGAAAAGTCCGAAGAAATTTCCGGTGATGCCGCTCCGGAACTCAAGCCTGTCGATGAGAAGATTATGACATCTCCGGTGGTGACGGGTGAAACCCCGGAAGCTCCGGTTCCGGAAAACTCTCACGACGACTGGAATCAGTAATTAGTATGTGCCGGGCGGTTGTCCGGCATTTGCTTTATAAACGCGAAGCCCTGGGTTTGACCCAGGGCTTTGTTTTTGCGGTCTCGGAACTGCGTCCGGGACGGTCGCTAAATTTGGAGGATAATGGGGCTATCGCACGACGAGTGCTGCTAGCGCGAGTTCCTGGCTCATGCGGGTGGGGCACTTGCCACTTTTCATTTCGTAGTTGAGGTCAGCGAGGCGGCGGAGTACGCGGATCAATAGCGGCTTGCGCCAGCGACGGCAGCATTCGGCGGCCTGACCTTTCTTGACGAACATGTAGTAGTTCTTGCCAATCTTCTTGGCCGCTTCTTCGGGCGAGACGCCCTTTGCGGTAAGCGAGGCGTAGTTCAAGAGCGAAAGCGCGTAGCTGTAGAGCGTGTTCGAAATGCGGATGGCGTCGACGCCGCTGTTCAAAAGCTCGTTGAGCTTCTGGACGTAGGCCTTGGCATCCTGCATCCCGAAGAACCCTTCGATTTCGTAGGTCGGGATGTCGCGCTGCGAGACGACCATCGTCTTTACGAGATCGATAGTTATTTTTTTGCAGTCCGGAGCGTAAAGGAGGATCTTTTCGACTTCTTCGCACAGGAGCTTTGTGTCGTTGCCCAAGGCTTCGGCAAGGTATTGAGCCGCTGCGGGTTCAATGGCCTTGTTGAAGTGTGTCGGGACCACGGCTGATATCCAGTCTGCCATTTCGTACTGCTTCGGCACGTCGTACTTTTCGATTTTTCCGACCTTTGAAAGCGCCTTGTAGAGTTCGCTGGAGGCGAGGAGCGTTTCAAAGTCGAAGAGCAGTTTGCCGCTTGCCGCATGGGGGAGCCACTTGGCTAGAGCCTTGAGGTCGTCGGACTTCATGGCTTCGGCTTTGCGGACGACGATGACCTGTTCGGGTGAGAACATCGACACGGAATCGCATGCTTCGATGATGACATCGGAGATGGAGGCGATGTTTGTATCGGTGGCATATAGCACCTGCTTGGCCATCGGATCAGAAATCCGGTCGCCAAGAGTTTCGGACAGGAACTTTTCGATTCTCTTGTCCTTGCTGAACTGGTCTTTGCCGATGAGCGTTACGAACATGGACTATCCAATGCTGGATTACTTGAAGTCGATAATCTGGAACTTGTTGACGCCCTTCGGGGTCTTGACTTCAATTTCGTCACCGCGCTTCTTGCCCATAAGTTCTGCACCGATCGGGCTCTTGAAGCTGATCTTGCCGTTGAGGGCATCGGCTTCTTCGGGGGAGACGAGCTGGTAGACGATATCGCGCTTGGTCTTCAGGTTCTTGGCCGTAACGGTGGCGCCGAACTTGATTGTGTCGGAATTCGTGTCAAAAGCAATCACCTGGGCACGGGCGAGCTGGTCCTGGAGCTTCGGCATTTCGATGTTGTCGATAGCGGCGAGGCGCTCCTTGGCGGCATGATATTCTGCGTTTTCGCTCAAATCACCTTGTGCACGGGCATCAACTAATTCTTGGAGTACGCGGGGACGTTCAACATTTTTTAAATTTTCAAGGTCCTT
>JBGVAT010000221.1:0-19759 GCA_045224895.1 Fibrobacter sp. | reverse complement strand
ATGGAGACGCTATATGTTGCGTATTGGTTTAATTGGCACGGGTACCGTTGGTGGTGGTGTCATTCAGATTCTTGAACAGAAGATTGCGGAATACAAGGAAAAGCTCGGTGTAGAACTCGAACTTTCCTGCATTTGCGCCAAGTCCGAAGAAGAAGTTGCCCCGTATAAGGCTAAGGGCTATAAGGTCTCTACCAACGCCGACGAAATGATTGCCGGTAACGATATCGACGTGCTTGTGGAACTTGCCGGTGGCTACAATATGCCGCGCAAGTGGATCCTCGCTGCTCTCGAAAGCGGTAAGCACGTGGTGACTGCCAACAAGGCTCTCCTCGCCAAGTATGGTCACGAAATTTTCCCGCTCGCTGCCAAGAAGGGCCTCCATGTGCTGTTCGAAGCTGCTGTCGGCGGTGGCATTCCTATCATCCGCAGCCTCCAGGAAGGCTTACTCGGCTCCACGGTCGAAAGCCTGAGCTGCATCATCAACGGCACTTGCAACTACATCCTCAGCCGTATGGCCGAAGAAGGTCTCGACTTTGACGTCGTCCTGAAGGATGCCCAGCGCCTCGGCTTTGCCGAAGCTGACCCGACCTTCGACATCGAAGGTATCGACTCCGCCCACAAGACGGCCCTCCTCGCTAGCCTCTGCAGTGGCCACCGCGTGGACTTCGAAAAGATTTTCGTTTCCGGTATCTCCAAGATCACCGCCCAGGATATCGCCATTGCCAAGGAACTCGGCTGCTGCGTGAAGCTCCTCGGCATCTACCGTCGTGACGGCGAACGCGTGGACGCCCGTGTCCATCCGTGCTTCGTGCCGCTCGAACACCAGCTCGCCAGCGTGAACCGCGTCTTGAACGCTGTTTACCTCCAGTGCGACAACCTCGGCGAAACGCTCCAGACCGGTGCCGGTGCTGGCCGTCTCCCGACCGCATCCGCAGTCGTTGCCGACCTCGTGTCCCTCGCTCGTTCTACCGATACGGGTTCCCGCAAGGCACTCCCGATGGGCTGGTTCAACGTCGAAAATTCTGCAACGCTCGTTCCTATCTCTGAAACTAGCGCCCGCTACTACCTCCGCTTTACGTCCCGTGACGCTTGCGGTGTTCTCGCCAAGATTACGAAGATCCTCGCTGACAACAACATCTCTATCGAAACGATTATCCAGAAGGACGTCAACGATCCGGGCAAGGTCTCCATCGTCGTCATTACGGAAAATACGCTCGATAGCAAGCTCACCAAGGCTGTTGATGCTGTGAACGCTCTCCCGGAAATCGTCGAGAAGAGCCAGGTCATCCGCTTCCTCGCTTAATTAAAGGTCGTATATGATTCGCGCAACTACTATGGAAAGAATTCTCCTGGTCCTCTCGGACTTTGCTGCCTTGTCGATTTGTTTCGCCTTGGCGTTCTGGGTTCAGTTCCATAGTGGTTGGATCGTGGACAAGTTTGACCCGACCAAGACGTTCGCTAGCTATTGGCAGTACGGACTTGTCTTGAATATCGGTTGGCTTCTCTTGTTCACGTTCGCCGGATTGTATCGCTCCTGGCTGTTGCTTTCTAGAACGCACCAGGTTCTACGTGTCCTCAGGGCTGTAGTCATTGGTGTGGTTCTTGTTATTATTTGTCTTTTCGGTGCCGAATTCATGGGGAAGGTTTTTACGAACCAGCCGCTCAGTGAGGGCTATCTCTATGGATCCCGGTTCCCGTGGATTTTTATTTACGGCGGACTTGCCATTTTGCTTGTGGCTTGGTTCCGTATGCTCATCTATGTCTTCTTGCGTGGACTTTTGCGCAGGGGCTATGGCGCGAACAACATCCTTGTTCTTGGTGCTACGGCCGCGGGTCGAAAGATTGCCGAAGACTTGGCGAAGACTCCTGCACGTGGCCAGCGTGTCGTTGGCTTTGTCGATGAACGTTATCAGGTTCTGCCCAAAAAGTTTGCCAAGGTTCCGGTTCTCGGTAAGTATTCCGATTTGCCTGCGCTTGTTAAAAAGTACAAGGTGAGCGGCATTATCATTGCGCACGAAAGTACGTCTCCGCAAGAGATCATGCGTGTGCTTGTCTGGATTTGCGAACTCCCGCTCCACATTTATATTGTTCCTGAATTGTATAGCGTTGTGAATGGACGCTTCAGGGCGAACCTTGTTTACGGTTTTGAATTGCAGGAACTTTTTGCGTTTACGATGCCGCTTTGGCAGGTGCGTGTCAAGCGCATTATCGACATCTTGTTCGGTTCGTTCCTTGCCTTGATTTCGTTCCCGATTTGCGTGCTGGCGGCCATCGCCATCAAGCTCGACGACCATGGTCCGGTTTTTTATTCGCAGGAACGCATTGGCCTTTACGGAAAACCGTTCACGGTCTACAAGTTCCGCACGATGCGTACTGATGCCGAAAAGCACGGTGCCCAGTGGGCCACCAAGAAGGATCCGCGCATTACGCGAATAGGACATTTCTTGCGTAAGACACGCATTGACGAACTTCCGCAGATTCTTTGTGTCTTGAAAGGCGATATGAGCATGGTCGGTCCGCGTCCGGAGCGTGCCGTGTTTATCGGAAAGCTCCGCGAACAGATTCCGTTCTACATCAGCCGCCTCAAGATGAAGCCGGGGCTTACGGGCTGGGCCCAGGTTTGTCACCACTACGATACGAGTATCGAGGACGTGCAGATCAAGCTCCAGTATGATATGTATTACTACGAGAATATGAGCCTGCTCTTGGACTTCCAGATTCTTGTACGAACAGTTTACGTTGTTTTAACCGGAAAAGGCGCACAGTAATGTACGGCGATAATTCTACTCCAGTATTCCCAACCGAAGATGCTTTGACCATGATCCGCCTTGCTTTGGCGGAAGACGTCCGCACGGGCGATGTGACCAGTGCTTGGACCATCCCGGCCGACCAAAAGCAGCATGCCCGCCTCATCGCAAAAGAAGATGGCGTGCTTGCCGGCCTCCCGATTATCGAACTTGTGTTCCAGGAACTCAAGGCAAACGTCAAGGTGACGCTCCACAAGAAAGATGGTGACGTGGTCAAGAAGGGCGACTTGATTGCCGAACTCGATGGCACGACGCACGAACTTTTGACGGGCGAACGTACTTTGCTCAACTTCATCCAGCAGCTCTCCGGTGTGGCAACTGTAGCCCATACGTTCCAGGAAGCCTTGAAGGGCGGCAAGACGAAGGTTCTCGATACCCGCAAGACGATTCCGGGTTTCCGCACTTTGCAGAAGTATGCCGTCCGCGTCGGTGGCGGTTCCAACCATCGCATGGGCCTCTTTGACATGGTGCTCGTGAAGGACAACCATATTGCTGCTGCCGGTGGCGTTCTCGAGGCTCTCGCTGTCGTCAAGAAGAACAACACGCAGAACCTTATGGTCGAAATGGAAGTCGAAAACTTCGACCAGCTCCGCGCTCTCCTCAACAAGGGCGTCGACGTGATCATGCTCGACAACATGAGCAACGAAATGATGGCCGAAGCCTTGAAGATCATCAAGGAAAGTGGCGACAAGGTTCTCGTCGAAGGTTCTGGCAACATGACGCTCGAACGTGCGAAGGAAATCGCGACGCTCGGCCTCGACTACATCTCCGTTGGTGCTTTGACCCACAGCGTGAAGGCTCTCGACATTTCGATGCGCATTTAATTTCTGTCTTAAAAAATGTGAAAAATGCTCGCCTTAGGCGGGCATTTTTTTGTTTGGACCTGATGTTAATCATTATATATTTACAGTATGGTTAATAAACTTATACAGTCTTTGAATAGTGTCTTGCTCGGAAAGCAGGAACAGGTCGAAATGCTTGTGATGGCGCTCCTTGCCGATGGCCACGTGCTGATAGAGGATGTCCCGGGAACGGGCAAGACGACACTTGCGAAAGCGCTTGCCGCAGCCATTGGAGCGGACTTTGCGCGTATCCAGTTTACGCCGGACCTGCTCCCCGCCGATGTGACGGGGGGTGCGGTTTTCCGCGCGAATACGGGCGAATTTGAAATCCGCAAGGGCCCCGTCTTTACGCAGGTCTTGCTTGCTGATGAAATCAACCGTGCATCGCCGCGTACGCAGAGTGCGTTATTGGAGGCGATGGAAGAACGCCAGGTGTCGCTTGAGGGTGAACGCCATTTGCTCCCCAAGCTGTTCATGGTACTTGCCACGGAAAATCCGGTGGAATTTCATGGCGTGTTTCCGCTGCCCGAAGCGCAGATGGATAGATTCCTGGTGCGCTTGTCGCTTGGGTATCCGACGCCCGAAACGGAACTGAACATTTTGCGTAGCCATCGTGGTGGCCGTCCTTTGGATGCGTTGACTGCAGTGACGACTCCCGATGAGGTTATTGCCGCTCGTGAGAGTGTAAGCAAGGTGCATATTGACGAATCGCTTGAGTCGTATGTGGTTTCGCTGGTGCAGGCGACACGCGTAAATCCGGCGGTGCGTTTGGCGGCGAGCCCCCGTGCGGGAATCAATCTCGTCAAGATGGCGCAATCGTGTGCGTTCGTGAACGGCCGCGACTTTGTGAATCCCGACGATATCCAGCACGTGTTTTTCCCGGTGATGGAACATCGCGTGTTTGCAAAGGATTCCAATACGCCGGGCGCCTCTCGTCAAATTCTCGAAGGATTCTTGAAGCAAGTGAAAATTCCTAAATAATCATTTGCTTTATGACCTCTTACTACCGGATGGATTGCTTCGCTTTGCTCGCAATGACGTAAACAGCCCTCTGTCCACTGTTTAATTCTTACAGTCTACATCCAACTTCCTACTGTCTACTTTCTACCGCCTACTTCCTACTAATATGTCCCTTTTACGTTATTTCATAAGCGCCATACCTAGAAGTCCTAAACGCAAGGGACTGTTGATGCGCTTGTACTACCTATGGCAGGAATGCTTTACGCCGGTGGGACATGCTGCGGCAGCGCTTTTGCTGTTTTCGATGTTTGCTGGGGCGGTGCCTGGATTCTGGGCGGCGTGGATTTTTTGCGGTCTGGATTTCATGTACTTTTTGGCGCTTGTTCCTTGTCTATTCATGACAGCGCGCAAGAGCCGTTTCAAGGCCCAGAACATTGTTGTCAAAAATGTTTTCGAAGGCGAAAAGGCCGTGATCCGTTTGCATGTGACGGCTGTTGATAAACTGAATGCGGTAGCGTTGGGGTGTTTTCGTATGGATTCTTCACTTGTGTGCGAAGAGTCTAAACTTGCTTTGGTTGCGGCGGGTGACACGACCGAAATGGAATGCTTCATCCAGACGAAAAAGCGTGGAGCTTTTGAAATCCCGAAGGTTGCTATTATTTTGCCCGAAATCAATGGAGCCCTGCGTTATGCGGCTAACGTGGGGAAGGCTGAATTGCTGGTGTTCCCGTGCCCTGTAAAGGTGGGGGCTTTTCCGTTCTTGACGTATGGCGCAAGCGGAACCGTTTTTATACCGCTCCTTATGCCTAGCTTTGCTCGTGGGCGTGATTTTGTGGGTGTCCGTGAATACCGCGAAGGCGATTCTCTGCGCGACTTGCATCACAAGGCGTTTGCTCGTTACGGAAAACCGTTTACGAAAGAATTCGAGACGGAACGTGGTGCCGGCGTGATTCTTGTGCTTGATGTGACGGCGCGAAACTTGCGCGAAAAATCGATCCTCGAAATGCTGATTCGTCTTGCTGCTGGTATCGGCTTTTGGCTGATGGAGCATGAAGCGTTCGGGCGATTCTTTATTGGCGATGATGAAGTTGCGCTCGTTCAAGGCGATGGTGGCCAGTGCTTTTTAGAAGCGCTTGCGCGAATTCCTTCGGCTTCGCTTTGGTCGAATGTGAATCGTAATTCCGGTGCGCATAAGTCTTGGTCGCCTGCGGCACGCCCGCTTGGCCCAGTGCTTCGCTTGGGGCTTTTTGCCACAGAAGATTCGCTGATCCATAAACATATCGTTTTGGAAAATCGTGTCAAGACTTCGGACGACTTGAAAATGACGGTCGGCGACAATGTTTTGTCGGTTGATGCCAAACGCTTGGAGCAAATCTTTAACGCCTCTGTTGAAACGGAGGTCGTTCTATGATGAACTTCCGTGAAATCTGCAAGACGGTTTTCTTTTGCATTGCGTCTGTCAATTTGGGCATTTCGAGCGGACTTGAAATTCTTGGAATTTTGTTTGCCATATTGTTTGTGGCGTTACACATCAAGCAATATCTGCGTTTGAAGTCTGCGGCGAATCAAATAAAAATTCCGCGCTACAGAAAGCTGTTTGCGTACGGAGCGATTGTGCCGTGCGCGCTTTGGTGGGTGCTGACTCCGAGTGTCGAGATGGGCGTTTCGCCATACCTCGTGTTCATTCCGGCGTGGTATTTACTTTATTTGTCCTTCTTACAAAAACGGAGCCTCGGCAACGGCGGTTACGAAGTCTTTGTGGTGTTCAACGGTGTTGCGGCTCTTTTTATGGGACTATTCCAGGCACCCCGAGGTTGTGCGGTGAGCGCTCTTGTGGCGCTGATTTTGGCGGTCTATGCCTTTGGCCGTCCGCGCGTCGCCTTGTACAAACGACTCCTCTTTGTATTGATGTATGCAGGGCTTGGCTGTTCGTCTTACATTGGTTTTGGGTACTGGAAAAACAATCGCGTTTACAGTGGCCGCTGGGCCGAAGAGTATTACATCAAGAACCGTGTCATGGGATTTGATCCGGTGGCTTCGTTGGGCTCTTTTTCGAGCAATTACAATTCAAAGTTCAATGACGAAATCGTCCTGCGCGTTTGGGATACGCTCGCGCCTCCGTACTTGCGGGCGGCCGCCTACGAAAAGTATGCGGCGGGTGTCTGGAAACTCCCGACTCAAGCGGAGAAAAAGCTTTACCCGGCACGCTATCGTGTCGATTACGCTGTTTTTGAAACGGAAGATTCTGTAGCGGCCGCTTCGGATGTAAAGTCGGTCTGGGTGCAGGCTACGCTTGACAATTTCGGCTTCATGTTTGCTGCGCCGAATGTTGTCGGGGTGGCGAGTAAGAATGCGGACTCGCTCGATTACTATTCTACGAACGTGTTTGCCGGAGCGAACGGTCACCGTAGTGACTGGTATTATTACGTTCCGGATTCTGCCAAGGCGCTTGCCGTAAAGGGCGAGGTGGATTCCTCGTTCTTGCAGCTGCCGCAAAAGAACCTTGAACTTCTGGATTCCATTGCTGTGGTGATGTCTTTGCCTAATGGCGTTGCAAATCCTGACTCGGCGCTTTATGAAAATCCCGAATACGTCAAACAGAATCTTCAGGCTATTGAAAGCTATTTTGCTCGTCACTTTAGCTATAAGTTTGTCGTT
Organism: Fibrobacter sp.; assembly: GCA_045224895.1. Taxonomy (GTDB): domain Bacteria; phylum Fibrobacterota; class Fibrobacteria; order Fibrobacterales; family Fibrobacteraceae; genus Fibrobacter. The sequence goes on along the minus strand of JBGVAT010000221.1, from coordinate 12,492 downwards.
CAAGGCCGCCGTGCTCATACCACAACAGATCCTCTTGCGTTGTTCTGGAAAAATAAATCAGGATACTGCGAATACTATGCAACGCTTGCCACGCTCCTGTTGCGACATCAGGGAATTCCTGCACGCTATGTGACGGGTTTTGCCCGACCGGAATATATCCAGGGACGCCCCTATAAGGTTTTCCGCCGCCGTCATAGCCACGCTTGGGTCGAAGTCTATCACGACCATCAATGGTTCATTTTTGATCCGACACCTCCGATGATCATGAACGTTTTTGCAAAACCGTCTTGGATCTCTGTGAAAGTCGAAGGGCTTAAGGGGCGCTTCTCTTATATGCTCCATTTGCTAAAAGATGGCGAGTGGCGCCGTGTCGTGGATAGCTGGCAAACCGCCTCGGAACGGCTGGTGACAAGTCCGGTGCCGTATGTCGTTTTGGCTTTGCTGCTCCTTGTTTTTGCAGGGCTTAAAATCCGCAAGTCACGTCAAGGGGACGGCGAAACCGTGGCTTCGAAAGATGCAGTCCGTTGGATCGCTTTGCTGGATGAAGCCGAAAGAATTCTGATGCGGCTTGGTTTTGTCCGCGGTTCAGGTGAGACCGTCTCCGCATTTGCTTGCCGTGTAAGGCAGACGTCCGAGAACATACTCAAGGAAGAATTTGCCAGGGCGGGCGCATCGACGGCAAAAATCGAACGCCGCCAGCGTGAGCTTTCTGTGGCTTTAAAACGGCTCGACGAGTACGAAGAGAATCGCTGGCGAAATTCCTGATACAAAAAAACACCTCGAGTTCATCGAGGTGCTTGCGTCAAAATTGGTTTGTTTAGTTTTCGCTCACGAAGGTGTACTTTTCGATGGCGATGTCTGCATCGTAATTCTTTTCGTCGACCAAGTCTAATTCCGGTCTTAAGAAGAAAAGATGCTTGAACTTCAACGTTACCGAAGCGCCGTTGACGTTAACGGATGTCTCGACAAGGGATTCCTCATTGGGCTGGAGGCAGAGGGCTCCAATATCGGCCTTGAGATGGAGGTAGTTTCCTTGGATATCCCAGTTGCCGTAAATCTTGCCGGTTCCGTTTTGGCACGGAGCGATGGTCAAAGAAGAGTTGATGAATTCAAACTTGTTGGCTTTCTTTTCGTCGACATAGAACTTTAAGGTGGCCGGATTTGCAGAAAAATTCGGAGTGGGATCGACGATGTCGACCGTGTCAGTTCCTACGACTCGCGGAACGATCGGGCCGTTCGTGCTCCAGGTGCCCATGAGGCAGTCTGCGGTGAGTCCGCTTGCGCAAACCTGCGCCTTGGTGGGGGGCGGTGTGGCGTTGTCGCTGCATGCGGTGAAAATTGTTGCGGCGATTGCAAGGGATGCTAAAATTTGGGTTCTCATTGTAGTCCTCGTTTTTATAGTTGGAATATATATAAAAAATCCATTGTTGCAGAAGACTACAACGGGTTTTTCCAAAGATTTAACAAAGGTAAGAAATAAGGAATATATTATAACCAGTTGTTGGTGGGTGCATCTAGTGCCCCAAGGAGTGATAGATGAAAGTCTCGCGTTTCGTGAGCTTGTTTTTCGGTTTGGGCCTTGCTGTTTCGGCAAATGCTGCTCCAGACCCTAATTTCCACATTTATCTTGCTTTTGGCCAGTCCAATATGGAGGGCCAGGGTAATATCGAAAGCCAGGATAAAACTGTAGATTCTCGTTTCCAGGTGCTTTGGTCTACCAATGAAACGAGCTGTGGCAAAAAATTGGGCGAATGGTCCGATGCGGTTCCGCCACTCGCCAGTTGCAGTGGAAAGCTCGGACCTGCGGACTACTTCGGTCGCACTATGGTCGAAAAGACCGATTCCAAAATTCGAGTAGGCGTTGTCGATGTCGCCGTGGCTGGCTGCAGCATCCAGCTGTTCGATTCCCCGATTAGCCAGAGCTATATGAATCAGCAGGCCGGCTGGTTTAAGCAGAGAGTCGATGCCTATGGCGGAAAGCCCTATGAACGTTTGATCGAGATGGCTAAAAAAGCTCAAGAAGATGGCGTCATCAAGGGCATCATCTTCCATCAGGGCGAAACGGATGCTGGCGATGGCCAGTGGCCCTCTAAAGTCAAGGCCGTTTACGATAGGATTATTAAGGATCTTGGTCTCGGTGACGATATTCCGTTCCTTGCCGGTGAAGTGCTGCGTGGCGGTATGAGCTCGGGCGCAAACAACAATATCGCTAAGCTTCCGCAGCAGTCCAAGAACTTCTACGTGATCTCATCCGAGGGATTGACGCAGCCGCTGAACGATGGTCAGAATGTCCACTTTACATCGCAGGAATATCGCGACTTTGGCAAGCGCTATGCCGAAAAGATGATCGAAGTTCTCGGAAGCAAGCTGGAGCCTGTTGCTGAATCGAGCAGCAGTGAAACACCGTCGAGTTCTTCTGTAGAATCGAGTTCGTCGGTTGTGGAAAGTTCTTCTAGCGCCGAGGCGAGCTCCAGTTCTACGGTTGGGAGCATCGTTATTCCGAATGCATCGCAGACGTTGATGGTCGGGAAGGTGGCGTTTGACGGAGCCTCGCTTATGGTGCCGTTGAAGCTTGCCCGTGCCGCTGTGGTGAATGTTCGCCTTTACTCCGTACTCGGTAACGAAGTGGCTAGCTTTAGCGAGTCATTGAATGCTGGAGCGAATGTCGTTCAGCTTTCAAAGAAGAATGTTCCGTCGGGCGTTTATATGTTGAATGTCCAGGCGGGTTCTTCTCACGTGACAAAGCGTATGGATTTGCGCTAATAAAAGTTCTCCTCAAATGCTAAGGGCTCCGTGTTCGCACGGGGCTCTTTTTGTTGCATTTTGTAGCGTTGTCATCCCGGCTGGCGCCTGCCCCGGACAAGTTCCAGGGGGCCGGGATCGCCTTCTTGTATTACATGATACTAATGATTTCCAGTTCGTCGCCAACGACCTTGAACTTGACTTCGTATTCTGCGAACGGAAATCCGTAAACGCGCTCGGGATCGTTTTGGTAGGCGGGGCGGGGGTCCTGTTCCAGGACTTCGATAAGTGCGGTGCGCTTTTCTTCGCTCAGTTTTGCAAGCGCTTCGGGATTTTTGACATGTACTTTGTTCTGCTTGACGGCATCGGCAAAACCGCCAACGGCTTCGGGGTGGGCGTCGGTGTAGGGCAGGTACGGCTTGATATCGACGATGGGCGTTCCGTCCATCAAATCGGCGCCGGAGACGACGATTTCGGGCCCTTCCGGCCCGTCGAGATGAATCTGCTCAATCTTGACGCACGAGAGTGCGACCGGGTTCGGTCTAAAGCTGGATCGTGTCGCAAAGACGCCCAGGCGCTTGTTTCCGCCGAGTCTTGGCGGTCGTACTGTCGGACTCCACGTGCTGCGGATGTTTTCCGAGAAAATCCACATAATCCACAAGTGGCTAAAGCCCTCGAGACCGCGGAGTGCATCGGCGTTGCGGAATTCCGGCTCAAAGCGTATCGTCGAACGCAAGTTCTGCACAAGTCCGCTCTGTCGCGGGATGCCAAACTTTTCTCGAAAATCGCTCTTGATTCGCGCTATGATTTTAAACGTCAGTTCTTGCATCGTCTAACAACATAGCAAAAAAGAAAGGCTAGAGTTTGCAAGCGTTCGCTTTGGACTCTAGCCTTTTTAAGTGTGGGGATTGATGTTTATTGAAACTTTTGTTGATGTCATGCCCGCCTCTGAGCGGGCATCTCCTTTAATGCGCTTTATTTAATCGCAATAGCCTTTTTCAAGAGCATCTTGCCGTTTGCGTCGATGACCTTGGCAATGTACTTGCCGTTCGGAATCTTCTTGAGGTTAATGCTTCTGTTGCCGTTCACGTCTGCGGTAAGGAGCGTCTTGCCGTTTACCGTGATGAGCGCGAGCTTGCTGGATTCCGGAGCAGACACCTGGAGGTTCCTGTTCTGCAAGGCGAGCGAAACCTTACCGATTTCAGCCTTGACAGGGGCGATTGCTGTAATGGGTTCTACGAACTGGGTGCCTTCCGGAGCGCCCACGATGGTGCCACGGCCTACGGTGCTCATGTAAACAACGCCGAAGGTGTTCATGTCGCCCTGCACGAAGTTTCCGTTACCCGGACCGCCGAACTGGTGCAAGTCGTCGTTCACGCGTTCAAAGGTCTTGCATTTGTCTGTACTGCGGTAGATGCCGATTGGATCGCCGGACTTTGCCGCGCCCCAGATGAAGATGGTTTCGTAGTCGCTGCCTTCTTTGGCCTTGCCGATGCCCACGGCGATTGCGGTAGAAGCGCCTTCGCAACGGTTCCAGCTCTTGCCGCCGTCTTCCGTGTAGGCGAGGCCGTATTCCGTGAAGCCCTTCGGCTGCCAGACTTGAGCTTGGTCCATGGGAACCCACAGATTTCCTTCTCTCTTAGGAACGGTGCGGATGAGGCCGCCACCGTTGTAGTATTCGCCAGCCTGTTCGTTCTGCAAACGGGCTTCAGCTTCTGCAAAAGTCTTGCCGCCGTCAGTAGATCTGTAAAGCGAACCCATGCCGCCCATGACGTAGAACGTTTTTGGATCCACCGGGTCTGCGACAATGCGGGAATAGTTTGTCTGCGTGCCCGTTTCAACAGCGGTCCAAGAGGCGCCATTGTCATCGGAGCGGTAAACGGTGGCGCCCTGGTCTGGGCGGTGCAACATGATTTTGCCGTCAGCAGAAAGTACCACCAAGCCCTTCGGGCCCTTGAGCGTGGTCTTTACGCTATCCCAGGTCTTGCCCATGTCATCGCTGCGGTACATCACGTTGAAATTCTGAGAATCGTACTTGCCGTAAACGGTAATCACACCTGTGCGAACCAAGCTTCCGGTGAGCGGGGCGTAACCCATGCTTTCGGTGGTGCCGATGGTCGGCTTGTGGCGCTGTGCGCTCTGCTTGATGTCTGTATAAACGGCGCCGTCGTAGTCGCCAATAGCGGTGACTAGCGGGCCTCCCGGAATGCTCACGATGTCGAGGGGCACAGTCTCTTCGATACCCTTGGACATAAACTTCCAAAGGGGAACCTTTGCGGAGACGTCTTCGGTCATGAAGATGCCGTTTCCGCTAGTGACCCAGGCCTGCTTGTTGTTGAACGGGTTGATTTCAAGAGAACCCGCCCAGTGGATGGCGTTGCCCGGGATCCAGTCGGTGCCGTTGGCGTCGATGTTCGGAATGTCGTTGTAGTGCTGGCCGTGATTCCAAGTCTTGCCGCCGTCTGTGGTGGCATAGATGCGGTCGCCGTAGTTTTCCTTTTCGTCTTTGGTCACGTGGCGGCCGGTGTACTTGCCCAGCGTCGAAATCACAATGTGGTTCTTGTCCTTGGGGTCAATGGCGACGCCGCCGTAAGAGCTCTTGTCCTTTTCGTAGCTCTTGGTGGTGCTGCCTTCGTGTTCCACGGAGTCACTCGGGGTAAGGTCGGTCCACGTGCCGCCAGCGATATTGTACTTGTAAAAACCACCACTTGCGATGTTATACGGACCGGGGCCGTCAGCAAATGTCACGTACATGTCGCCGTCGACAATCTTTGCACGGTGCGGCATGAGTCCAGTGGGAACGCCCTTGATGGCTTCCCAGGTAGCGCCGCCGTCGTGGCTTACTTGCAAATTATCCTTGGTTTCGGAAATGCCGATGTAGATGGTCTTGGTGGAACCGTCGGCGTTCTTGCCCTGCGATTCGTCGAACATCACAAAGCTGATGCCGTTCACGCCGTTCAGGCTGGATTCTGTGGCGGTAGAAAGGGCGACCTTGTAGGCGCTTGTCCAGGTCTTGCCGTAGTCGGTACTCTTGTAAAGTCCCTTGGTGCGGCTACCGCAGAAGATGATGTTTCCCTTGTTGGGGTCCACGGCGAGCTTTTCGCCGGTCTGGCGGCCCATGCCGTTACCGTGGGCGAGCATTTCCACATAGCTAGTGTCCCAGGTGGCGCCGAAGTCTTCACTGCGGAGCACGGCCGTGCGGCCCTTGCTGAAATAGCCGGTACCTGCAAGCACGTAAATGCGCTTGGGATCGTTGGGGTCGAGAGCAAAGGCTTCGGTACCGTAAAGGCCCTTGTCGTTTTCCGAGATGAAGTCCATCAGCGGAATCCAAGTCTTATTTTGAAAATCGAAGCGATAGATACCGCCTACGTCAGTGCGGGCGTAAAGCAAATTCTCGGCCTTGGGGTGGAACATCACGGCAGAAACGAATCCACCGCCGTCAAAGCGGACGTTGCCCCATTCGTACTTTTCGGCGTTCACGGTTGTGGCGAGTGCTGCCAAAGTAGCGATGCCGATCAATGAAATTTTACCAAACATATCGTCTCCGTTGGAATTTTGAGAACATAAAACCCTTACAACTAGTGTTAATATATATAAATATTTGAAAAAGTGGTTGTTATTTAAACCTTAATTTGAGAAAATTTTTGAGAACATTTGGGGTGGGAGGGATGATAAGTTCCGAATACAGAAAATCCCCGAAATCTGTCGATTTTCGGGGATTCTCGCTAAAAAGCTGGATTTTGGTGTTGCTGGGGCCGGATGGTCGCTATTCCGCGCCGATTCCAAGTCCCTTGAATGGCACGTACCTGATCTGGTTATTGTTGTCGATGATGACGGCAACGCCTGTGAGGAAGTACGGCCAGTGTCTCGAAGCCGGATCGTGGTATCTGTAGTTCACGGTTCCGTTGGAAGCGTAAACGGAGAGTGGGAGGATGAAGTCATCGTGAGAGCAGATGACGCGGAACTTGTTCATTGTGGCATAGTCCGGTGCAATGTGCGTCTTTACGATTTCTTCGGTCTTTTCCTTCAGATCATAGAATGCGTCGGCGTAGAGGTTGTCGTATGCCCAACCGGCGATGACCAGGCGGACGTTCGTTGTGGAATCTTCGTAGAAGCTGTAGCGTTCCTTGTCCTTCTTGTACCAGCTGATGGAGTAGATTTCCGAGGAATCGTGCGGGAATGTGGCCTGGCCGCGGCCCTGGGCGATGTAGAAGCAGGTCTGCTCCGTGCGGAGATACTTGGTGTGCGTGTAGGTGAATTCGTCGGCGCTTATGAGCTTTTTACCGACCGCGATGGCTTGGCGGACGCCGTCGGACGGCTGACCGTTGACACTGTCAGGTTCGCCTTCCCAATAGGTGAGGGGCGTTTCCTTGCCGGTTTGACCGTCGTCGCGTTCACCGTGGCGAATGACGAAAACGGCCTTTTCGTTGCAGCGGACGCTCTTGAAGGCGTCGGCGATGTCGGCAAGTCCAAGAGAATCGACGGGGATGGTGGCGATCGGCGTTTCGACGCAAGTCGGGTCGAGCGGATTTTCCTGGGTGGCTGCGGACGAGCTGGATTCGGTCGGCGGAACGCTCACTTCAGAAGAACTGGAAATGTCGCCAGGAATGATTGCACTGGAGTTTGCGTCGGCGGAGCTTGTAATATCTGCGGAGCTTGCCGGGGCCTGTTCCGTTGCGGAACTAGAAAGGTCTTGTTGTTGAGCCTGTTCGCTGGAGCTTTGGGCGACATTGTTGAATGCGGCCACAGTGTTGTCGTCACCGCAGGCTGCCAAGAGCGAGGCGGAGAGAATGGCTCCGGTAAAAGCTAAAGAAATGCGAGAAATTTTATGCATTGCGTGAAATTCCTTGTTTTTATCCCTTTAAATTTACCCTTGTTGGGGGATTTATTCAAGTAAATTTTTCCAAAACCCTTTGAAAATGCTCCGTTTACAGCTCACTTCCTACTGTCTACTTCCTATCGTCTACTGAATTGTAGTTGATTTCGTTACGGCGCTTGAGTTCCTTGTTGAGCGGCCAGTAAATCAGTGCAAAAACGATATATCCGATGAGGAGTACAATCCAGTGGTTGAGTCCGAAACCGATTTCTGTGTAGCGCATGGTGACGAACATAAACGGCCCCGCGATGAGGAAGAGCGGAAGCTGTCTGCACTGGTCGCCGAGCGAATAACGGCTCTCGTAGCTCACGATGGAGTTCATCATCGGGAAGCTGGTGCAAAAACCGCCCATTAGGCGCTTGATGAGCATCAGCCCGGATACGACGCCAGCAATGGCGGGCGCCTTGATGTATACAGGGAGCGGGGTCTTGTAACGCACGCCGGACTTGTACTTTTGCTTTTGGAAAAAGATGATGCCGATGACAAGGTCGAAAACGCAAGCTCCGATAAAGTAGGCTTCGCCTTCGGGAATGTGGGCGTGCAAAAATGTTCCGAGCGCGACAAAAAATGCGAGCCCAGCAATAATTGACGGCACAATTGGAACTTTTACTTTGTAATGGAGAATGCGCACGATGTGTACATACAACATGCACATAAAGCCGGAAACGGCGTTTTCGGTGTTCATCGGGAGTCCGACCGCGATGTAGGCAAAACCGCAGGGGATGGGAATAGTCGCCGTGACCGCCTTGAGTTGCGGATCCTTAAGGTAGGCGCTCAAAGTCCCGAGGGCGGTGACCATAAAGACGAGCAGCCAGTCGTATGCCGAAAAATGAAAGTTTAACGCTTCAAACATCGTGCCCAAAGATAAAAATTTACTTCTTCGCGCTGGGGAATCTCCAGAAGCGGGCGAGCTCTTCTTTGATTGTTCTGCTTGGCTGATCTTTCGGTTCTTCTTCGAATCGGTAGCTCGTTGTTCCGATGCTTAATTGCAGCGAAACTGCAGTCGTATGCCCTTGAGGTCCAATCATTCCTTTTGGCTTGTTGTTCCAAAAGTGTTCAACCTTGAGCCTGTAGTCGATGGTCATTATGCCGTGTTGAATTGGATAATCTTTTATCGTAAATAAATTAGATGAAACTGCAGCCCCAATTCCCCAATCACATGAGCCCACATAAACATCTTCGCCTTTGTCGTTTTTTTCATCTAAGGAATATGTTGTCACGTTTAAAAGGCCGTATATTTCCAATTCAAGAATCTCGTTGAAAATAGGCCTTATTCCTAAATGAAATGGCACAGAACCGTCTAGATTTGTTGATGCTCTACGGTGTTCTGAACCATCGTTCTCGATAAAACTTGTGCTGTTGCTGGTAGCGTAAAGAGATATTCCAAATCCGAAACAGCCATAAAGATAACATAAATCACATTCGGCTGTACCTCCAATAGATTTTGAATCGATGAACTGTTGCATTTCATCATTGTAAAAACGCATGGTTGGACCGATGAACATTCGTAAGGAAACTCGGTTGTCTGGAATAATCTTACTTGTTTGGGTGAAAGGACGCTGTACAAAGTTGAATAAATAGGGACCGTCGCTATACTTACGGAGGTCCTCGTAATACGCACTGGTGAAAATGATAGGACGTAATTTTTGTATGATGAGCGCTTGCAAGGAATCTTTGATTAATGGTTCGCGTTCATCGTGGTGCCACATCTTTTGCATTTTGTACCAAATTGTCGAATCCGCATTGGCGTTGATATCCAGTGCGGCGATTCGGATATACTCTTCATCAGTGAATGGCATTACTCCGTAGAAATCCTCTAGTTCCCTTGCTATGGACAAGTAAACCCGCAAGGAATCGTTATTGTCTTCTGAAAGCGAGCGGATAACGTTGGAACGAATGGGTGTATCAAATGGAGGCTTGATGGTGCGTTTTTCTTGAAAGGGCGTGTATTGCAATGAATTTGGATCGTTGTTTGCGAATTCAAATTCAGAAATAGGTTCGGAATAACTATCGATAATTAAATCGTCGTCGAGGAATGCGTAGGGCTTTAAGCGGAATACTCGTGCTGAAGAATTGGGGACGTTCACTTTACCAAGATGAACGAGGCTTTGGCGTTCTTCGCTTACGAAAAGACCTTGATGTTCGACATAGTAGTATCTGAGGTAAATTGAATCTATAGGAGCCTTTATCCATTGCTTGGTGCTGTCGTCAAAGACTTGGATAACCTGAATTTGAGCTTCGACATATAGAGGTCTAGGGTTGTCCTTGTGTAGCTGCTGGAGCATCACCAACTTTTCGTTTTCGGGAATCAAATCAGTTTTTTCGAGCTTTCTTGAAATGCGACTGTATTCTCCAGATAAAACGATATCAGACCAGCTAGGTTCAAACGAAAAGCTCCGTCCGTCTTTTTTTTCGAGGGAGAGGAGTTTGCCATAAATAAGCATTTCTCGTTTTGTGGAGTCCGCATTTGGGGCAAGTTCTGTATCGTCTGATGAGGAAAGACCGGCTTCTTGCTGTGTCGTATCCTTGTCCCAGACGGTATATCTCGGAGTTTTGTCGTGAAATTGAGTTGAACTGCAACCGAAAAACAGGGAACAGAAAGTCGTCAAAAATGTCAGTAAGAATAATGGCTTCATGGCGCTTTAAATATAAATTATTCTATTAAAATTGCTATCTTACTCTCAAAGAGGTTTTTCTATGAAAGTTTTAGTGACGGGTGTTGGTGGCCAGTTGGGCCACGATGTGATGAATGAACTTGCAAAGCGCGGTTACGAAGGTGTCGGTAGTGATATTGCTCCGGTTTATTCCGGTGTTGCCGACGGAAGTGCCGTGACGACGATGCCTTATGTGTCGATGGATATTACGAATGCAGCTGCGGTTGCCGAAACCATCAAGAGCGTGAAGCCGGATGTGATTGTGCATTGCGCAGCCTGGACTGCAGTGGACCTTGCCGAAGACGAAGACAAGAAGGCTAAGGTCTTTGCAATTAACGCCGAAGGCACCGAAAACATCGCCCGCGTCGCAAAAGAAATTGATGCAAAGATGGTCTACATCAGCACGGACTACGTGTTTAACGGCCGTGGCACTTCTCCGTGGAAACCGGACTGCAAGGATTACGAACCGCTCAACGTCTATGGCGAATCCAAGCTCAAGGGCGAACTTGCCGTGAGCGGAACGCTTGAAAAGTATTTCATCGTTCGCATTGCCTGGGTGTTCGGCCTCAATGGCAAGAATTTCATCAAGACGATGCTCAAGGTGGGCGAGACTCACGATACGGTCCGCGTCGTTTACGACCAGATTGGTACGCCGACTTACACGCTCGACTTGAGCCGACTTCTCGTCGATATGATTGAAACGGACAAGTACGGTTATTATCACGCTACGAACGAAGGCGGATTCATCAGCTGGTACGAATTCACCAAGGAAATCTACAAGCAGGCAGGGCTTCCGACTAAGGTGTTGCCGGTGACGACTGCGGAATACGGACTCTCGAAGGCAGCCCGTCCGTTCAATAGCCGCTTGGACAAGAGCAAACTCGTGGAAGCAGGCTTTAAGCCGCTCCCCACATGGCAAGATGCCCTTGGCCGCTACCTCAAGGAAATTGGCGTGGTGGTATAAAAAGTGGCCCCGGAACGGAGTCCGGGGTGACATCTCGTATGCATCGTCATCCCGGCCATAGTGCCGGGATCGCCTTTCTCCTTACGGCTTAAGAAAATTTTTCGTACAAAGCGTCTCGTTCCACCGGAACGAGGCCTTCTTTTATGATAAGGCTCTTCATGCGTTCCGGGCTCATACCCACGGGAACCGTGGCGCCTGCGGCATGTGTAATCTTTTCTTCGATGATTGTGCCGTCCAAATCCGATGCGCCAGAGTGGAGCGCCTTCATCGCAGTTTCGATACCCATCTGGATCCAGTAAGCCTTGATGTGCGGAAAGTTGTCCAAGAACAAGCGCGAAACGGCGACCGTACGGAGGATGTCTTCTTCGCTCGTGATGTTCGGGACAATCTGATGGAGTGCGTTGTGTTCCGGATGGTACACGAGCGGAATGAACGCAAAGAATCCCGGAGCTTCGTCCTGCAAGTCGCGGAGCATCTTCATGTGCGCGATGCGGTCTTCGATCTTTTCGATGTGTCCGAAGAGCATCGTTGCGTTTGTCGGGATGCCAAGCTTGTGTGCCGCGCGATGAACTGCAAGCCATTCTTCGCCAGTTTCCTTGCCCGGGCAAATCTTGTCGCGGACGCTTTGGACTAAAATTTCAGCACCGCCACCAGGGAGGGCGTCGAGTCCTGCGTCCTTGAGCGTTGCCATGATCTGTTCCGGCGATTGACCGGAGATTTTTGCAAAGTGGCAAATTTCAACGGCGGTAAAAGCCTTCAAGTTTGCGGACGGAAATTCCTTGCGGAGCTTGCGCAACATTTCGATGTAGTAATCGAACGGATGGTCCGGATGGAGGCCTCCGACAATGTGCAGCTCGCGGGCGCCTTTGCTGATGGCTTCGGCAGCCTTGTCGCGGATGGTTTCGTAATCCCAGTCGTAAGCGGTCGGGCTGTCTTTCTTGATGCGGCTAAAGGCACAGAACTTGCAGTGCAATACGCACACGTTCGTGTAGTTGATTTGGCGGTTATTCACCCAGTAAACGGACTTGCCGTGGCGAGCTTCTTTTTCGGCGTTCGCGCGTGCGCAAAGTTCGTCGAGCGGTGCGTTCAAAAATAAATCGAGAGCTTCTTGTTCTGAAATTCTAGCCATATTACAAATATAAAAAAGAAAAGACCTAGAGTGAATCTAGGTCTTTTTAGTAGCGGGGGCAGGACTTGAACGCTGCGACCTTCGGGTTATGAGCCCGACGAGCTACCAACTGCTCCACCCCGCGTCG
>JBGVAT010000220.1:0-5043 GCA_045224895.1 Fibrobacter sp. | reverse complement strand
TAGAAGACGAAGTTCCGTTATGAGTTAAAATATATGTCGTTATATCGTCCGGAAGGCCACTGCACACAGCGCAATCACCATCAGTATTTGATTCGCAATGGTTTTCTGTTTGACCATTCTCGGTCACATAGTTCCAAGCATTATTCTTTTCGCACCAAAGATACACGTAAAAGTCATGATTCAATTCAGTCCAATCATTCATGCCATCGATTGTTCCACATTCATATTTGAGATCTTCAGAAAGAGCTTTTGTCATTACAAGGTTTGACGTGCAAGGTTTATCCAATTCGATTTCTTTTTCAGAACCAGCCTTCCAATTACAAACCCCAAAGTCTTCCGATTCTGCGGAATATTCGCAGTCGCATTTATATTTTTTTTCATCGAAAACAACCAAGCTAGACTGATTTTTCATCTTGTCTTCATTGCATTCACCATAGACATCTTCAATGGTAGCTACATGCCAATCCTTTCTGGAAGCGCTTGCGACATAAGTCTTCTTAATTTCGGCTTCAGAGAGTTGCACTTCGACTTCAAAGGCGATGGTTTCGACTGCATAGGCACCCGCACTAACCCTCTTGTATTCGCCCATGTTGCAAATGATATTGAGCAACTCCTGTTGATCGCTGGGGGAGCTGGTTACAGCAAGTTGCGATTTTATCCTATCAATAGAATAGTGGTCACAATAATTAGCACAAGAGAAAAGTTCATTATCCGTATAACCTTCCATAAAGATAACATAAACACCACCCAGCGCAGGTATATTACCCGGCGCAGGTATATTATTGTTAGCAATCGTCCAATTACTAATCCACTCGGTGGAATTTTCTGCAGTTTTATTCCTTACGTAAACCGAGGACAGGAATACACACTTTTCGTTAAAGGTCAATTCACCAAGGTTTTCGTCAGCAACTTTCTGTGTTGTAGAAACGATGTGGTCACCCACGCAATAATCATCAGCAGTAGCATCGCGCCATTCATGGATGTGGTTGCCTTTGTTATCAAGACGATTTTTTCCATTTTCATCTTTTGCAGTAACGCAGATATAATAATTATCTTCAGAGAATAAATTCTTATCAACATTGCCGTAATGGCAAGCTGTTCCTGCATAATAATCAAACGAATCAGTATCAATCCATTCGTATTTGTTTTCATTATCAAGGTAATCGCACTTCATATACGAAGAACCACGAAGAGCCTTGACAACACCAAGTTCCATCATGGATTTCGTACAAGTACCATACTTTTCATCCGCTTCCGTTTTCAGTCTCCACTTTGAGCCATCGCACACATAGGTTTCGTAACCGGTTGTCGTAACAAGTTCGGCACTGTTGATGTTAAACGGTTTTTCCGAACCTTGTTTTGTCTCGTCACACGTTCCGAGATAAAGCTTAGAAGACGGATCATTTGCAAGTTCTTCCGGAGTCCTGCCTTCTTGTTCAGAAGACGAAGATGTAACAGAGCTCGAAGATTCCCCCCAAGAAGGAACGATTTCAACAATAGCGCAAGACGAAGCAGACGGATTGCATTCCTTTTCTACGCACTCATAATCAGCGACTTTAGAAGTATAAATATGATATTCAATCTCATATGAGAATATAGACGTACCCTTATCACCTTTATTACGGCCCAAGCATACATTATCGGTATACTCCCAATAGCATTTGTCATTTTCGCACGTACAAACAGCATTATCATCAAGACCTTCAAAACTATAGAGGAAAGTATTGTCTACAGTAGTGGCGTCGCATTTTACTTTATCAACTGTAGCTACAGCAGCAGCCCAAAGTCCCAGAGGCCACCAAATCTTACGGGCTTCATCATATGTAAAGTAACGGAAATAGCCGCCTTTAGCGTCAGACTTGAATAGCTTATCTGGATAACCTGCATAGGGCACGAGACCAGCAGTGGTAAGGCCGTAAGAGTGTACAAAGCCTTCCTGCACGATCTTGTAAAAGACTGCGTCAGAGCCTTTCCAACGATCGTTATCACATTCGCTCTCCCCACGTTTCATGCAATCCCACTGGACGAAGTTCGCATCAATCAGCAACGCAATAAAGTCCACAAAGAACATATCTTGTTCCCTGCCGGCGTAAGTTGTCTTGATTGTCGCAAAAAGGTTGCCATATTTGGCAAAGAGATCGCGATAAGCATTATAGGTGACGTTGAAGCCCGGAGTCTTATCCTTTTGGTCAATGAGGGCCATAACCCACACAACGCTATTGAAGTTTTCTTCCAAGCCCATTTCAGTCGGCAGGTACGTTTCAAAAGTCGGATATACATTCGAGCCTTTTTTCTCCAAGAAGAGGGCGTCGGCAAGTTCCTGGTTGGCCTGGGCGCTGGCCTTAGCAAAATCCGGTTCAACACCATCCTTCAACAAAACCTTTACACGTGCAGCCTTGTAGTCGGTCAAGAAGTCGATAACAACGGTGTCGGAGGCATCTTGAACATCCGGCTTGGCATCGGTAAGGTCCACAAGAGCATTGTAGATAACATCCGTGCCGTTAGAACCGAATCCGCCAAAGGCGCTGAATCCGATCGGGCTCTTCAAGTTGAGTTTTACACGGAACTGAGCAATCGGAGTCGTCAGGTTTGTCACGTCGAGGTCACCTTCGAGGCGCACCACCTTGTATTCCACAATCTTTTCATTCGTTTCTTCGATAGTCACGAAAGATTTTGCCTTGGAAGCATCAGCAAAAAGGTCCGCAATGAAAAGCTTGCCGGTTGCGTTGAAATTAGCGTCAAGGTCCGTCACGGTAAGTTCGGCATTTTCGCCACCCTTGAGGTTCTTCCAGATTTCTTCATAGATGTCGTCAGTTTTTGTTTCCTTGTTGGCCTGCACCGGGAAACGCACGACAACATGCTTCTTGTACACCTTGGCGAGGTTCTCGTTCACGGGCGTGAACGGGATTTCCATCTTGGTTTCGGCTTCGCCGCAACGGATTGTCACGGTGATAATAGCCTTTTCGTTGTCACGAACCGTATCGACGATGGCGCAAGACTTGTCTTCTAGTTCTGCATTCCAGCTGCTGTAGGCGTCGTTGAACTTTTCATTGATGTCTTCGCCGAACTTGTCCGTTGCAGAGCTCAAGTTCTTGAGAGCGTCATCGACGTCCTTCTGGCTCTTGGCAGATGCAGAGCTCAAGTTCTTAAGAGCGTCGTCAATTTCGCTCTGGTTCTTGGCAGAGGCGCTGCTCAAATTCTTGAGAACTTCGTCAATTTCACTCTTGTTCTTGGCGGAGGCACTGCTCAAGGCATCCTTGATAGCCTTGTTGATTGCAGCAGTATCGGCACTTACGCCATTTGTACCATTGGAGCCGTTCGTACCATTTGTACCATCAGTACCGTTGGTGCCGTTCTTGCCGTCTTTACCATTGGTGCCGTTCGTACCGTTTTTGCCATCGGTACCATCTTTACCGTTAGAGCCATCCTTACCATCGGCGCCGTCCTTACCGTTCTTCACAACGCCAATCGTATCGCCATCGCAAACAATGGCGAATCCGGACTTATCCTTAAGTTCCTTGGATTCGCAACGGTACTGGATCGCTTCTTCATCCTTCATGGCGACCCATTCGCCTTCAGAACACACGTACATCGTGGCCTTGGACTTTACAAAAGCCATGGAGCCTTCTTTTTCATCGTTACATTTTTCGTCGCTGATCGAATTGACCGTCGAGAACTGCCCACCCTCTTGTGAGTAAAGCACATCATCACCGCAAGCGGTGATTCCAAGCGTCATCGCCGCGGCGACTAGACCTATTTTTGCATACTGAGATCGCATACCATACTTCCTATATTTATGGTTTTTTGATTTTTGGCCGCAAAAATAATTTTTTTCAAGAAAAAACAAAGATTATTTTACATAATACATTTGGGTTACTAATTAAGAAAAAAGTGCCATTTTTCAAGAAAAATCAACCAAAATAAGAGTATCACCACGAAAAAGATGACTTTTGAAGCAAAAATGATGTAGGTGGGCCACTTTTTTATTTGAGCATTATATATATTCAAGGCATGGGCATCAACAATGCTCGATGTTTTTAAAAAAAGGTTAATAATGCTTTCTTATCAAGACGCCTACAAAATTGCAGATTCCGTCCACAAAGGTCAGCAGGACAAAGCTGGCGGACCGTACATCGATTTTCTCCAGAATGTTGCCGATTACCTTAAAAACAAAGGCGAATCCGAAGAAGTCCAGGTACTTGCAATTTTGCAGGACTCCATCACATCTTCTACTAAAAAGACTCCGGACGACATGATCAAGATGGGTGTTCCGGCAGACATGGTCGACCTCATCCAAAAGATGACCTACCACAAGAACCAGGCCTGGATCGACGAATACAGCTGCCACCTTATGGAAAAGGGAGTGCCGGCCGAAGATGCGACTTACGATGCCCGTGAAAAGGACTTTGTCCGCTTTGTCGAAACGCTCAAGGACAATCCGACAGCAGCAAAGGCAAAGAGCGCCATCTTGAACGTGCTGCTCGAAGACAAGTACATCCACCGCCAGGAACGCCGCGAACTCAAGACGAAGTTCCGTCTCAAGAAGTACAAGGCAGCCATCCAGGCTCTCGGAGTATAGTCTAGAGAACAGACGAAAGAACGGCACTTCGTGCCTACAGACGAGAGAAAAGTCTTTTAAATGTCATGCCGGCCTCCGTGCCGGCATCGCCTTTTTTGGGACGATTGAGAAAGGCGACCCCGGATTAAATCCGGGGTGACAAATGGCCAGACGCACACAACTCACTGCTCATAGCTCATACCTTACCGCCCATCACTCTATTACGACGCATAAAATCTTTTTATGACTATGGATATAGCCGGACGGAGCGGTTTTTGCTATTTTTACCCCGTAATTTTTAAATTGGGTTCACGCCCAAGACAACCCCTAAAAAGGAACACAACAATGGCAAATAAAGTCTATAACTTTAGCGCAGGACCGTCGGTCTTGCCGGAACAGGCACTCAAGGAAGCATCTGCTGCATGCATCGACTTCGAAAACAGCGGCATCAGCATTCTCTCCATGAGTCACCGTTCAAAGCCGAT
>JBGVAT010000219.1:0-9184 GCA_045224895.1 Fibrobacter sp. | reverse complement strand
TCAGAATGTCGAAGAACTGGCCGAAGAATCGGCGGAACTCCCGAAAGTTGAAAGTAGGGAAGACCTGGCTCGCATTATACAGGCGCTAGTGTTTGCGTCTCCGGATGTCGTGACGCTCAAGAAGCTTCGCGAAATTCTTGGCGACTTCTTGGATGCTCGTTCTGTGGCCGATGCGCTCATCACTGCGAACGATTCTTTGAACAAGATTCAGTCTCCGTTTGAAATTGTGGAACAGGCGGGCGGTTATCGCTTTAGAACACGTGCAAAGTATTATCCGTGGGTGCGTAAGCTCTTCCCGGAAGCAAATGCAAGACGTCTCTCGCAGGCGGCTCTTGAAACGCTCGCCGTGATTGCTTACCAGCAGCCGATTACCAAAGCCGCCATTGAACAGGTTCGTGGTGTTTCGTCTGCGGATGGTCCGATCCGTAACCTGCTTGACAAGGGCTTTATTACTCTTGGCGCTCGTGCCGAAACGGTCGGTAACCCCTATACTTACGTGACCACGCAGGAATTTTTGAAATACTTTGGTATCAATCGTATTCCTGAAGACTTGCCGCGCTTGCGCGAATTCAGTGAACTTTTGGAAGCGGGCGCCTTGGTGCCGCAATATTCCAAGCCGGATAATGCTCCGGAAGAACCGACTCCGCTTGAAGAATCGACTGACCAGATTGAATTGTCTATGGGAGATGCTTAATGGCCGTTACTCCGTTGATGCAGCAATATTACGAAATCAAGAAAGAAAATCCTGGCTGCATTTTGTTTTTCCGCATGGGCGACTTCTTTGAACTTTTTGAAGATGATGCTGTAATCGCCTCGAAAATTTTAGGTTTAACGCTCACGAGCCGCAATAACGGCGCTTCCGGTGCAACGCCTTTGTGCGGGTTCCCGCACCACGCTGCCGAACGCTATGTGCCAAAGATGGTGGCCGCAGGCTACCGCATTGCCATTTGCGAACAGGTCGAAGACCCGAAACTTGCAAAGGGCATTGTCAAGCGCGACATTGTTGAAATCATCAGCGCCGGCACGGCGATGAACGAAGAAAATCTCAATGCAAAAGAGGCCAATTATCTTTGTGCTTATGTGCCTGCGACAAGCGATGACGGCAAGGGTGGAAACGGAGATGTGGCTGCATTTGCGATTGCCGATGTGACGACGGGTTACTTGGCCACGTGCCGTAGCAGTGTGCAGGCTTTCGAATGTGAATTCAGCCGTCGCATGCCCAAGGAAATCGTGATTCCTGAAGGGACGACTATTCCCTCGGCGATTATGGATTTGATCAAGGCGGAAAACGTCTTGGTCACCGAACTCCCGGCGATTTTGTTTGCTGAAGACCAGGCGAAGGATGTGCTGTTTACGCATTTCAAGGTCGAAGCGCTTGATGGCCTTGGCTTGGATGGTCGCGTTTTTGAAACGTCTGTGACGGGCGCTTTGCTCCAGTATTTGATCAACCAGAAAAAGTCTGAACTGTCGCACTTTACGACGCTCGAGATTTTGAATCTGGATGATTACATGACGCTCGATCCGAGCACGTTGCGCAATTTGGAACTCGTGCGTCCGCTGAATGCTGACGATTATTCCAGTACGCTTTGCTCGGTGCTTGATTTTACGGTGACGGCAATGGGTGGGCGTACGCTCAAGGACTGGGTGAGCCATCCGTTGATTGCCGTGGATCGCATTCGTGAACGCGAAGAAGCGGTGGGCGAGCTTGTCCAGAATCCCGTGGCGCTTGACGAACTCAAGGAATCGCTCACGTCGATTCTCGATATGGAACGCTTGATGGGCCGTGTCGGTAGCGGTCGTGCAAATGCGCGTGACCTCGCGGGAATGGGACGTTCTCTCTCGCAGGCGTCGAAGGTCGCTGATGTTTTGGAAGGCTTGCATGCGCCTCTCTTTGAAGGACTCCGCGAAACGCTGAATGCGGCAAAGGGCCGTGGCGAAGATTTGCTCAAGTACTTCAATGATGACTTGCCGATGACCGTGCGCGAAGGCGGAATGATCCGCCCGGGCGCAAGTGCTGAACTTGATGCGATGAATGAGGACATCAAGGAACGTCGTGAATGGATTGCGTCATTGGAAGGTCGCGAACGCGAACGCCTTGGAATCCCGTCTTTGAAGGTCGGTTACAACCGCGTGTTCGGTTACTACATCGAAATTACGAAGGCGCAGATGGCAAAAGCCACGCAGCCGATTCCGGACGAGTATATCCGCAAGCAGACAACGGTAAATGGCGAACGCTATATCACGCCGGAGATGAAGGAATGTGAATCCGTCATCAGCAACGCCGAAGTCAATATTCACGCATTGGAATACAAGATTTTCTGTGAACTTCGCGAACGCGTGAACAGCTGGCGTGCCGAACTCCAGGGTATTGCCGATGCGATTGCCCGCGTCGATAGCTTGTACAGTTTCGCCCGTGCAGCCCGCAAGTACAATTACGTTTGTCCGGAAGTTTTTGAAGGAACGGGTATTGAAATTCGCGGTGGTTTCCATCCGGTGATTGTCTCGGTGAACCCCGATTTGAACTTTATCCCGAACGATGTGACGCTCTCGCCGGACGGTACGCGACTGATGCTCATTACGGGCCCGAACATGGCCGGTAAATCGACGTACTTGCGCCAAACAGGGCTTATTGTGCTCATGGCGCAGATTGGCTGCTTTGTGCCTGCCGAAAGTGCGCGCATTGGCGTGGTGGACCGCATCTTTACGCGTGTGGGCGCGAGCGACCGCTTGAGCCGCGGCCTCAGTACGTTCATGGTCGAGATGATTGAAACGGCGAACATCTTGCGCAATGCGACGCCGCATAGCCTTGTGCTGCTCGATGAAATCGGTCGCGGTACGAGCACGTTTGACGGTCTCTCGATTGCGTGGGCGATTGTCGAAACGCTCCACAGCGAACCTGCCCGCATGGCGCTCACGCTGTTTGCAACGCACTATCACGAATTGACAGGGCTTGTGGAATCGCTGGAACACGCAGGCAACTTCCAGGTCGCCGTGCAAGAAAAGGGCGATAAGCTCACGTTCTTGCACAAGATTCTCGAAGGCGCTTGCGATTCGAGCTATGGCATTCACGTGGCCGAGATGGCGGGGCTGCCACCTAACGTGGTGCGCCGAGCTCGCAAGATCTTGCTCCGTTTGGAAAAGCAGAAGATTGACCCGAGCGATGAGGCGCAAAACAAGAAAATCAAGGCGCAGCCGCAGATGGACTTGTTTGCACCGCCAGACGAAAACACGCTCTTGCTCAAGGATGAAATTCGTAGGCTCAAGCCTGAAGAAATGACTCCGATGCAAGCGCTGCAACGACTTATGGACCTCAAGGAAAATTACGGGAAGTAAATAAGTGGTTAGTAAACAAAGGTGTAAAGATGTATGTCATTCCCGACTTGATCTCTTTGACTACTTGCAGCTATGCTGCTTAGTAGTCATGATCCGCGTATGGGGAAGGAATCGCCATTTTTCCTTTCAAAAGAAGGAGATGCCCGTTCGGTGACGGGCATGACATCTTCGAAAACTTCCTACTGCCTACTTCTAACTTCCTACTAAACTATGATCGATTTCGCGGCTTTAATGAATTTTGCTTTTGAGAATCGGCTCTATGAGTCCGAGGTTCATGGCATTGAGCATTGGCATCAGGTGGAATACAATGGGCTCCTCCTGGCGAAAAAGACGGGTGCCGATATTGATGTGGTGCGCTTGTTTGCGATTTTCCATGATTCGCAACGCTTGGATGATGCGTATGATCGTGAACATGGTGCGCGCGGTGCGGAATTTGCAAAGCGTTGCCGTGAAGAAAAGCGTTTTGAACTGGATGATGAACGTTTTGGCTGGCTCTATGATGCGTGCCGCCTCCACACGATTCAACCGCGTACGGGGATTGTTACGATTGATACTTGCTTTGATGCGGATCGCCTGGATTTGGGGCGCGTTGGGTTCCCATTGGATCCCAAGAAAATGGCGACGGAATGGGGTGCAAAAATAGCCCAGAAGTCTCTCACTTCGGGCTATTCCGTATTCCATATGCGCGAATGGATCCGCTCATTAGTGCTTTAATGTCATCCCGGACTCGATGTCACCCCGGACTCCGTTCCGGGGCGGGATCGACTTACATAGTTCTAATTACAGATACATTACTCAGCGATTGCTTGGAACGTGCAGCTGATTTCGACGGCGACGTTCTTCGGGAGCGTCGAAACGCCAACGGCAGTACGGGCGTGCTTTCCGTTTTCACCGAGAATCTGTACGGCAAGTTCGCTAGCGCCATTCAACACAATCGGCTGGTCGTGGAAATCGTTTTCGGACTGCACAAATCCCTGAATCTGAACGAGGCGGAGCGTTTCTCCGTTCTTGAGCTGCGTGAGGGCTGCGGCAATGTTGTTCAAGAAGCAAATCTGTGCGGCTTCCTTGGCCTTTTCTACAGAAATCTGGTTCGGAACTGTGCCGGTAAAAGCAGAAAAGTCGCCCTTCACGGACGGCAACTGTCCAGAAACAATGATCGTATCGCCAAAGCGTGTTGCTGGAACATAGGCGGCAACCGGTGCAGGGCAGGCAGGGAGCGTCAAGCCCAATTCTTGGAATTTAGAGACAATTTGACTCATATAATCTCCTTGTTTTTGCGCCTTTAATATACAATAATTGAGATGCGTTTGGGGCATTTATGGCCCGCTAATTAAAAAGCCCGCACGTTTTTGCGTGCGGGTATATTCTAAGGCTATTAGTGGTGTTTATAAAAAGGAGATGCCCCGTCGGTGCGGGGCATGACACTGCGTTTTACAAACGCTCCAGGATGACATTAAGATTTGCCAACTGTGGCGCGGCGATCGCGATTACTTCTTCTCGACGAGTTCCGTGGCGAGCTTCTTCATTCCGTTGAAGTCCCACTTGCCACTACCGAGCTTCGGGATGGCTTCGACGCAGAACACGGAACCCGGCTGCATAAGCGGCGGGATTCCCGACTTGCGGAGGCTTCTCGAGATTTCTTCGGTGTCGAGCGTTTCGTCACCCTTGACGAGGAGAACAATGCGTTCGCCTTTGACGGAGTCCGGAACAGCGGTAATGGCGAATTCGTGTTCTCCCATGATGCCCGTTTCGGCAATGCGGAGTTCCACGGCTGTAAGCGAAATCATTTCGCCACCGAGCTTTGCAAAGCGACTGTAACGGCCGAGAATTTGTATGAACCCGTCCTTGGTAATTGTACACTTGTCGCCGGTCTTGTACCAACGGCGTCCATCGATTTCGAGAATCACGGAGGATGTCTTGGCATCGTCCTTGAGATAGCCCTTCATAACCTGCGGACCGGTGACCACGAGCATACCTTCTTCGCCTTGCGGCAAGAATTCGTTCGTTTCCGGATCGATGATGGCTGTGACCGTTCCCGGAGGCGGGAGACCAATGCTGGAGTTGTCGCTGCACTTTTCCATCGTCAGGAAGTCGTCGAGCAACACGTTCGGGGCATTGATGGCGGCGAGCGGCGTGAGTTCCGTGCAGCCGTAGCCTTCGTAAAGGTCCTTACCGAACTTGAGCTTGAACGATTCGCGCATTTCGGGGCGGAGTTTTTCGGCACCGGCGATGATGTAGCGGAGCGTGTCGAGGCACATTGGGTGAACCCAGCGGTTGATGGCGATGGCGCGGAGGAACGTCGGGGTGCCCATGAGAATGGTCGTCTTGTACTGGGCGCACACGCGGGCGAGCGTCTTGATGTCGGTCGGATCTGGGCAGAGGACCATCGGCACACCGTCCAAAAGCGGCATCATGAACGTCATCGTAAAGCCGAACGAATGGAACAGCGGGAGGAGGGAGGTCATCACGTCAGTACGGCAGAGCTTGACCACGTAGTCGCATTGCTGAGCGTTCGAAATGACGTTCTTGTGCGTGAGTTCCACACCCTTCGGCGTACCTTCGGAACCGGAGCTGAACAAGATGACTGCGTCATCGTTGAGCTTTGCGGAGGTGTTGAACCACAGGCTGCGGAGGAGCTTTGCGGGGCAGACGGATACAATGTAGGTGCAAAGGAGTCGGCTAAGCGTCGAAATCTTGGCTTCTTCTTCGTCCAAGAAAATCATCTTGCACTTTTCGGCGAGGTGCTTGAAGTCCGGGTTCTTGCCGCAGAGCTTGTCGAAGAATGTTCGCGTAGTGACGATTGTCGAAAGTTCAGCCTTGTCGATGCAACCGATGAGCGTATCGACTGGCGCGGTGTAGTTCAGGTTGACCGAGGTCTTGCCCGTACCGAGGATGGACATAATGCCGAGGGCGGCATCGCGGCTGGTCGGGAGCATAAAACCTACGTTCTGGTCGTTCTTGGCGAAGGACTTGATCTTTTTGCCAAAGTGATGGCAGAGGCGGATCATACCGTAACCGGTGACGTGGTTGCCGGCGGGGTCGATCAAGATTGGGCGGGAACGGCGCTTGCGCATGGCGCGGAACCAAAGCGGGACGATGGATGCCGAATGGTCCATGGCGATGTTCCAGATGTCGGCGGCCAAAAGATGAATCTTGTTGCGGATGGTTTCGTCCGTCGTCGTCGAAGGCATGGCTTCACCAAAGCCCACGCTGATGGTGCGGTTGAAGTACTGCGGACGGTTCACGCATTCGGAGGCGTTACTGTAGCGGCTGCCCCAAAGACCCTGGATGTAGAACGGAACGATTTGTGCTTCGGTGCCTTCGATGGCCTTGGTGTAGTCGATCGAAAACTTTGAGATGAACGGAGCCTTGGAAACTTCTCCTTCGGGGAAGATCACGACAACTTCGCCGTTCATAAGGACCTGGCGAATTTCTTCCATGGCGGCACTCGGGTCGCGGCGGTTGATGTCGATGACCGACTTGCCGTGAGAGAGCCAGCGCAAATACCAGTCGGCAAACGTGTTGCGGTTGCTTGCAATGCGGAGCGGACGGGGCGAGGCCATCTGGAGAACGGCCCAGTCGATAAAGCTGTAGTGCGGACCCACCAAAAGGAGCGGACCGGATTCGGGAATGTTCTGCACGCCGTGAACCTTGACCTTGTAGCGGAACACGAATGAGAAGGCAAAGCGGAGTGCTGCACGCAAGAGGGTCATCGGGGTCTGCATCAACGTGAACACGAACGTGAGCGTGAGAATCACGGCGAGGAAGAAGAACTGCTTGTGCGGGCTCAAATTGGTCGTGAGGAACAGCACCACTTGGAACGCGAGCAGAACGAAAAGGAATCCCATCTGGATCATGAACGAAACGGCGTGGATGCGGCCCGAGGTGTCAGGACGCGTGACATTCTGGATGACCGTACGGAGAACGACGAATGCGGAACCCGCCCAGAATGCGATGAACGAATAGAGGAATGCAAGGACGTTCGTGTTGTCGATGAACGGGGTGATGAACATCGTGATGGCCGTTGCAATGGCGGCTATCGGGATAAGTCCTGTTTCGACAAAGTTTTTGGACGACTTGGCGGCACTGATGGCGCCGACGATGTAACCGATGGCGGGGAAGATAAAGATCCACTGGAACAAGGTCGTGCTTTGGGTGCCGGTCATGTTCTGCGAGAACATGATGAGGAACTGTGTCACGCCCCAGAAGGCGGCAATGCCGAGCATCGAAAGCCTGAGCATCGGGTTTGACCATGTCGATGCAAAATTACGTCTGGGCGAGCGGAGCTTGACGAACTTGTTCTGCTTGTTGACGCGGATGCAGAAAGACGAAATGGCGGTAATGAGGCCGGTTCCCGAAAGAATGAAGGGGAGAATCTTGTTGTTTATGTTCAGGCTGTTGGTCGGGTCGTACTTGAATGTGCCTGCCGAAATGACCATGATACCGAGAGCCATGAAGATCACATGGTTTGCGTTGATCTTGACCAGGTCCTTGCCTTCGGTAATCTCTTTCATGAGACCAATCTTTGCAGGATTGAAAAGGGCGAGGAATATGCCGAAAAGGAATAGCAGACCGAATGCGCCAAAACCGAAATCGACACTGAAGAAGAATGAAAGCAACAAAATCGATACGGTCATGCCGATGGCAGACCAGCCCATGACCTTGTTCTTGGAATAGCGACCGGCAAAGAAGCTTGCGACATGCATAAAGAATATGCTGGGCGAGAACATGGCGAACTGGAGCAGCAGGCATTGCCAGAAGAACATGGCTCCTTCGGAGTTGAATGCGATCCAACGTTGAAAGTGGATGAATAATCCTAACTGCATGAATGCACTAAAAAATACGGCTATGTAGTAGGGAATCGCACTAGGGGATGTTGTTCGTTTCATAAGTTGTTCTAGTTAAAAATTTTGAGGTAAATATAGCAATCATTGGCAGGCGATTTGCCTGCAGCAGAGTCTCTCCGACCTGTCACCCCTGCCTTAGTGCCAGGGTCGTCGTGAGCATAAAAAAGAGATGCCCGCACGACGGCGGGCATAACAGAATTGATTGATTTATGGATGCTATTTTCTACTTATTTCTTGAACACTTTGTAGAAGCAAAATGCGCAAAGACCGATGATGGCTGCCCAGGAGCAAACCATGAAAATGAGTCCGCCGGTAGTGAATTCTGCGTTCATTTTTAGCCCTCCATATTTTCGTCAGAGTTACCGATTTCCATCTTTTTGATCTTCTTGCTGCGGCCCTTTTCTGCCGGACCGCCCTTACGCCAAGCGTAGGCGATAGCGACGTTCAGGAGAACAAAGAGTACGAACAGGAATCCACGGAAAGCCCATGTGAATCCGATCTTCGAGAAAGTCTTTCCGAAGAGTTCTACCGTAGCGGCCGGGTCCACGTTGCTGAGCGTGATGAACGGGAGACCGTCCGTTGCCGTGAACGAAACCAGAAGCACGATCAGGTAAATCGGGCAGACGTACATGATGATCGGGCGGAGGAAGCGCGGAAGCTTGAGCTGAGAACCGTCGTTCATGGCGGCAAAAGCTTCGTTCTCGTTCGGATCCGCTTCGACTTCGGCAGGGAAGTCTCCATTGAGCATAGCGTCCTTGACCTTACGGCGTCCGAGCACAAAGCTGAAGAGGATAGCCTGGATCATGCCCACGAACACGATGAGGTACGTACCGCCCCAGAAGTCGAGTTCGTCCACTGTACCGGCTGCAAGGCCGAAAATGGCCGTGAGGCTTCCGATGAAGGTGATGGTGCTGATGGTCGTGACGGACTTTTTACGCGTAAACTTGAGGTCGTCTTCGCAGAAGCTGATGAGCGGCTGGATGATGGAAATGGCGCTCGTGATG
>JBGVAT010000218.1:0-11285 GCA_045224895.1 Fibrobacter sp. | reverse complement strand
ATCCTTGGCCAACGCCTCCATTCTCACGACGAACAATCATTTTCTTCAAATTATTTGACTATTTAACTCGCATTGTTTAGACCTATGCATAAAATCACAGGCTTTATTCTGTAATACGAAATATCACTTTAACACAGAGCGAGACTTTTTTATTTTTACAGCATGACACTCGGAAGAATCAACAAGCTTGAAACGTTCGGCTCGGTCGATGGACCGGGAATTCGATTTGTCGTCTTTACGCAGGGTTGCCCCATGCGCTGCAAGTTCTGCCACAACCCGGAAACCTGGGATTTTGGCACCAAAAGCGCAAACGGAACCGAGAACGGCTCGTTCGAAATTTCGGCAGAAGACCTGCTGAAAAAAGCCATCCGCTACAAGCCCTACTGGGGAAGCAACGGCGGCATCACCGTCAGCGGTGGCGAGCCTCTGGCGCAAATTGACTTCATGATCGAGTTCTTCGAAGCCGCAAAAGCCGCAGGCGTGCATACTTGCGTCGACACATGCGGCATCACGTTCCGACGCACAGGCGAAACATTCGCAAAAATCGACCGCCTGATGAAAGCAACCGACCTATTGCTCGTCGACATCAAGCATATCGATGGCGAAGTGCACAAGAGCCTCACGGGACTCGGCAACGAAAACATCATCGAGTTCTTCCGCTATCTGGACGAAATCGAAAAGCCCATCTGGATCCGCCACGTACTCGTGCCTGGCATCAGCGACAACGACGAAGCGCTCACGCGCACCCGCGACTTCATCCGCACGCTCCATAACGTCAAACGCGTCGAAGTCCTCCCCTACCACGCATTTGCGCTGAGCAAGTACAAGGAACTCGAAATCGACTATGCGCTCAAGGACACGCAAACGCCCACCGCCGACCGCGTCCAAAACGCCAACGAGATTCTTGAAACCGCAAAATACACTGGCTGGAAAGAATAGGTAGTGGGCGGTAGGAAGTAGGAAGGGATCGTTATACGAGAAGGTGATCCCGGCACAAGGCCGGGATGACAATGCAAAAAAAGACGAGGCATACCGCTTCGTCTTTAAAATTTTATCGAGATTTCGTCTAAAGCTCTTCTGCTTTTTCAAATTTCGCTCTATTAAAGGAGATGCCCGATCAAGTCGGGCATGACAAGATTGATTAAGTAAAGGCTTAAAGGCAAGCAGGACAAGGCGTCGAGCCCCGAAGCCGTAGTAAGCCTACGGCGAGCGGGTGAGCAACGAAGTATTACGCCGTTTATTAGCCCTTGATGGCGTCGCCCATCGAGAACATCGGCATATACATTGCAATCAAGAGGCCACCGACAGCACCGCCCAAGAACACGATGATAATCGGTTCGATCATACTCACGACGGCGTCCACGGCGGCGTCCACTTCTTCGTCGTAGAAGTCGGCGAGCTTCAAGAGCATGCCACCCAGGTTACCGGTCTTTTCACCGACGCCAGTCATCTGAATCACCATGGGCGGGAAGATGCCCACTTCTTCCATCGGTTCGGCAATGGACTTACCACCTGCAATACCAATCGAAATTTTAAGGATGGCCTTTTCCACAACTTTGTTGCCTGCGGTCGACGCGACGACCTTCAAGGCATCCATCACGGACACACCGGCATTCAAAAGCGTACCGAGCGTTCGGGCAAAGCCCGCCGTTGCCGATTTGATCTGCAAGTCGCCTAGCTTTGGAACCTTGAGCGTAAACTTGTCCATCGCAAACTGTGCCGCAGGTATTCGCATCACCATCTTATAGGCAAAGATGATAATCACAAGTCCAATAAACAGGAACGCACCGTTATTTCGTATAAAATCAGAAATGTTCATCACCACCTGCGTCGGAGCAGGGAGTTCAGCATCGAGAGCAGCAAACTGTTCAGCGAAGGTCGGCACCACGAACGTCATAAGGGCGATCACCACGAGAATACCCACGATGATAACCATGATCGGGTACGTCAAAGCCTTTTTCACCTTGCGTTTGAGGCGCTGGTTGTTTTCGAGCGTTTCAGCCAGACGGGCAAGAATGCCTTCGAGAATACCGCCCGCTTCACCGGCGGCCACCATGTTGCAGTAGAGGGAGTCAAACACCTTCGGGTGCTGCGACAAGGCGTCGGCAAGCGAAGAACCACCGTTAATCGACTGCGTGAGCTTATGCACGACACTCTTGAGTTCCGGGTTTTCGCACTGCGCTTCGAGAATGTTCAGGCACTGCAACATCGGAAGACCTGCCGAGCACATGGACGAGAACATACGCGTAAAACGGGTAATGTCTTCGGTCTTGATGCCAGAACCAATCTTGATCTTGATTTCAGTCGGCTTTTTCTTTAAGCTCGTAATGACGAGACGACGGCGGAGCAAGAGGGCTTCGGCTTCGGCCTTGTCCTTGGCTTCGAGGGTACCTTCAAAACTGTTGCCTTGCGAGTTTTGAGCCTTGTATAAAAATTCAGCCATCGGTTACACCCCTTCCTTTACGAACAACTGTTCCAACTGGTCCGGGCTAGACGAACGGGCAAGTGCATCGAAGCGGTCAATCTTGTGATTCTTGACGAGATCACACAAGCACATGTTCATCGTGTTCATACCGAACTTCTGACCAATTTCAATCATAGATTCAATCTGGTGGACCTTGTCGTCACGGATCAACGCACGGATACCCGGCGTCACGTTCATGACTTCGTACGCCATCACTCGACCACCGCCAATTTTCGGCAAAAGGGTCTGGCAAATGACACCCTGCAACACGAACGAGAGCTGCGTACGCACGGTCTGCTGTTCGCCCTTCGGGAAGGCGTCGACCACACGGTTGATGGTCT
Source organism: Fibrobacter sp. (assembly GCA_045224895.1). Lineage (GTDB taxonomy): Bacteria > Fibrobacterota > Fibrobacteria > Fibrobacterales > Fibrobacteraceae > Fibrobacter. The sequence continues at coordinate 8,480 of JBGVAT010000218.1, read as the reverse complement.
GCACGCAGGAGTTCGTATGAAGCGTCGCAAAAGTCAAGTGACCCGTTTCAGCAATGGTAAGCGCGGCGCGGATCGTTTCCAAGTCACGCATTTCGCCGATAAGCACCACGTCCGGGTCCTGACGGAGGGCCATCTTCAGAGCCTGAGCAAAGCTATGCGTGTCGCTACCGACTTCGCGCTGGTTGATCATGCATCCCTGATGCTTGTGCAAAAATTCGATTGGGTCTTCGACCGTCAAAATGTGGTCGTGACGTTCCTTGTTGATCTTGTCGATCATTGCGGCCAAGGTCGTCGACTTACCGGAACCGGTAGCACCCGTCACCAGGACAAGTCCGGAGGGTCGGGTCGTAAATTCAGCCATGATCTTCGGGAGGCCGAGGTCTTTAAACGTCTTAATATCAAGCGGAATAATACGGAGGGCAAGCGCCACGCAGCCACGCTGCAGGTAGGCGTTCGCACGGAAACGCGCAAGATTTGCAATGCCGAATGAAAAGTCGCATTCCTTCTGCTGTTCAAAAGTCTTTTTCTGGGCTTCATTCATCAAGCTGTAAGTCATACGCATGGTTTCGTCGGGCTTGAGCTTGTTCTCCCCGATGGGGGTGAGCTTGCCGGAAAGACGAATAAGAGGGGGTGCGCCGGCCGTAATGTGCAAGTCGGACGCTCCTCGTTTAACCATTTCTGCTAAAAGATCTTGAATGTTATATGCCATGCACTAGAATATAATTTAAAAAGCCCAAAAATTTCATAAATTCTTTACACAATGCGTTTATCCACTTACCAATTATTGGCTTTGATCGGGGGAATCGTTTTCCTCGTTATTGCGCTATTCGCTATCGGAAAGCAGCAAGACCGACGATTCAACTTCCCGGAAACGGTCGTGAACTTCACGGCCGACAATGTCATGGGAGGAAAGTCGGACTACGCCAGCGAAAAAGGAACCGCAACGCTGATCGTCCTTACCGCCTCCTGGTGCCCCGCCTGCAGAGCAGAACTGCCGACACTCAAACAGTTCCACGAAGAATTCGGCCCCAAGGGGCTCAAGATCTTGATGATTGACGAGGATGATTCAAAGAAGGTCGCCCGCAAGTACAAGAAGAGTACGGAAATGCCGTGGACGATGCTCCACTGGAACTACGACGCCCTCAAGGCACTCGGCAGTCCGAGCGTGATTCCCGTAAGCTTCGTCGTGGACAAGGACGACAAGATCCAGCACGTGGACGTCGGAACGCTCAACGAGCTGAGAGTCCGGCACGAACTCAAGAGACTGCTGGGGAAGTAATGGATCCCCTCCCTGACGGGTCGAGGATGACGAGACCAAGGGAACTATAAAAGGCGATCCCGGCACAGGGGCCGGGATGACAAGTCAGTGTTAAGCGATGGGGCTCGGGAAGAGAATCACGTCAGCGATTTCTTCCTTGCCAAGCGCGAGCATGAACAGGCGGTCAAGTCCAAGCGCCACACCGGAACAGGCAGGCATCCCCGACTCCAGCGCCGCAAGGAACCGTTCGTCCAGCGGAGGCAGAGGCTTGTTCATCCCCTTGCGAATTTCTAAGTCCGCATTGAAGCGGCGGCGCTGTTCCACCGCATCCGTGAGTTCCGTATAGCCGTTGCAGAGTTCCACCTGATTCACGAACAGCTCGAAGCGGCGAGCCCACACACGACCATCTTGGTCGGTGTAGGTCTGCGCAAGCGCAGCCTGCGATGGCGGATAATCCAAGATGAATTCGGGGCCGTTACTCGCCAGCGCGGGCTCGACCAAGAACACCATCATGTAATCCCACCACTCTTCGCGAGTGAGCGTCTCGCTGCCTACAGGCACAGGAACATCACCCGTTGCGCAAGCATCCGCAAAATCCGAAAGCTTTTCGCAGAACGGATCGACACCTGCATAATTCTTGAACGCATCAATCCAGCGGGTGCGGCGGGCATTTAATTTGGTCCCAATGATTTCGCTCACGAGGTCTTCGACTTCGTCCATGAGCTTTTCTTGCGGCATACCCACGCGGTACCACTCCACCATCGAAAATTCGTTGTTATGGTGGCCGCCGAATTCGTCCTTGCGGAACGACTTTGTAATTTGGAAAATGTCCCCGAAGTTCGCGGCAAGCAAACGCTTCATATGGAATTCCGGGCTCGTCATCATGAACCGCTTGGGGTCTTCGATTTCAAAATAATCGAGCTGCGGATCCGTTCCGCCATATGCAGAAAGCACAGGCGTCTCGACTTCGAGCGCATTACGACGAACAAAGAAATCACGGACCTTGGTCATCAGCGCTTGGCGCTTGATCCAGGTTTCACGCGAACAGGTGGGCGCAAATGCGCCCGACTTCAGGTTTTCCATCTATTCAGCTCCGGCTACACAACGGACCGCAAGATAGAAACTCGGATCCACCGTGATTGAGCCGACATCCCTGTCAGATGCAAACATCGTGCGAGCCTTGCCACGAGAATCGGTATCGACATCAGCCGTCCAGAAGTAGGCGCCATCACCCATCGTCGTGCATACTCCGCTCTTGTTGGCATAGCCACCGAACATGGCCGTGAATGCGTAATCGTCGCTGCCGTTGCTCTTGAGCTTGAGAGCGGCTTCGCGGGCACCACCGGCATATTCTTCGAGCTTTTTCCAGTCTGCATCCGTAGCGAGATGATAGCCATCCGGGCAGGCCGTCTTGGCGGCTTCTTGCGTGTAGAGTCGGCCGAAGGTCTTGCAATTTCCGTCATCGCGGTCATAGCACATCGAGCCGTCCTTGGCATCGTAATTCAGGTTTTCCACGAACCAGTTCACACCACCGATTTCCTTGACCTTATAAACCTTTTTGTCACGTTTGTCGACAAAGTTCTTGAACACCGGGCAACGCGTGCTGAAACCTTCGGCAGAAAGAATCGGATCGACCTTGCCCTTCCAGGCCGTACAGAAGCGGAACAGCTGGCCGCCCGGAAGAGACGTCTTTTCGGCCTTGTGCTTTGCAGCCCAAGTCTTTACATAGTTCACGCCAGTCACAGCAGTATCGGGAATCGAAAGGACCTTGGCATACTTGCTCGTGAATGCTGCATACGTTCCGGCAACAGACATCGGAGCCTTCCAGAAGCCTTCCGTAAGGCCCGTGCGGAGAGCCGCAAAAACCGGCGACGGCTTATAAATCCTGATCGTCTTATCGACCATCTGTTCAGGATTCTTTTTGCAGTTGACATCATGATTGATAGCCATCAGAGAATTGGCGTCCACCTTGCACTGGGCAATGCACTTTGTTCGTGCAGCGCCCTTCTTGGGGCACGGTTTCCAGACTGTCGTGTCTACACTCACCAGGGACTGCTTGCCAAACGCCTTCGTCTTGGTCGCCACCTTAGCCACTTCGTCAAGCGTCTTGAGAGCCTTGCCACTCCCCTTTTCGGCATCGGCGAACAAATAATTGATCACGCCCGTGCAAGCATTGGCTGCGTTCGCCATTCCACAAACCTTTGTTCCAAATCCATACGCAAACTGCGACGGACAGGCCGCAAAGGCTTCGTCCGGCATCTGCTTGAAAACTTTTGCGTAAATATTGGACGCGTTCTTTGCAGACATCTTGCCGCAATAAATTTCTTCCATTTCGCCGGAATCAACAATTTTGCGAACCTTTTTCCAGTTGTTCGAATCAACAGCCTTGCGGAGCGCATCCTGCGCAAAAGCACCCTGAGCCAAAAATGCGGAAATCAAGCCCGCCACGAAAAATTGCTTCATCTAAACCTCTTTTTTCCTTTACTAGATCCCTCAACAAATGCCATTCGAGAAATAATGGTTCCCCTACGCTTCGCTTCGAGGATGACTGCTCGGGATGACAGTTGAATAGTTTAAATATATTACGAATTATAACCAATACTTAACGCAGAAGCAAAAAAATTGTTGGACACTAATAATATTTTACTATTAGAAGCCACCCACCATATAGGTTTTCTATCTTTGACACCATGTTTAATGCAGAACTCACACGCAATGAATTCCCGATGTTGGTCGCTGGCGACAAGGAGCAAAAGCCCCTCGCCTTTTTGGACAGCACCGCCACGACACAAAAGCCCGCCTGCGTCATCGACGCAATGGACGATTTTTACCGCGAACATTACAGTTCCGTAAAACGCGGGGTGTACCGCCTGAGCGCCCGCACCACGGAAGCGTTCGAAAAGACTCGCAAGGACATTGCGAAGTTCATCAATGCAAAAACCGAAGACGAAATCGTGTTCACCCGCGGCACCACCGAGAGTATCAATCTCGTGGCCTGGAGCTATGGACGCAAGTTCTTTAACGAAGGCGACGAAATTTTAATCAGTGCCTTGGAACATCACGCAAACATCGTGAGCTGGCAACTCGTCGCCGAAATGAAGGGCGCCAAGATCAAGGTCATCCCCGTCAAGGACGATGGCGATTTGGATTTGACCAAGCTCCCGGAACTTTTGACGCCGCGCACCAAGATGGTCGCCGTCGCTCATGTAAGCAACTCCGTCGGTACGGTAAACCCGATTGAAGAAATCATCGCCACGGTGCGCAAGCTCGCCCCGCAGGCAAAAGTGCTGATTGACGCCGCCCAGAGTTCTAGCCACATCAAGATTGACGTGCAAAAGCTCGACTGCGATTTCCTCGCCTTCAGCGGCCACAAGATGTACGGTCCGACCGGCATCGGCGTGCTTTACGGCAAGTACGAAGTACTCGACAGCATGCCGCCTTGGCACGGTGGTGGCGAAATGATCAAGAATGTGACTTTCGAAAAGACGACCTACGCCGACGTTCCGGCACGCTTTGAAGCAGGCACGCCCGCCATCGCCGAAGTCATCGGTCTCGGAAAGGCGGTGGAATGGCTGAACGAAAAAGGTCTTGAAAACATCCGTGAGCACGAAGCACAAATTACGCAGTACGCCTTGAAGCAGCTCGCCGAAATCCCGCAAGTGAAGGTCCTCGGCAACCCAAAGGAACGCGGCGCACTCATCAGCATTACTTTGGACGGAATTGCCGTCGGTGATGCAGCGATGATTCTCGACGAAGAAAATGTCGCCGTGCGCAGCGGTCACCACTGCGCGCAGCCGGTGATGGACCGCTTTGGGCTTGACGCCACGCTCCGCTTGAGCTTTGGCGCCTACACGCTCGAACGCGACATCGACCGTTTTGTCGCAGGGATTAAACGCGTATTACGCTTGTTCGGGTAATTCGAACGAGATATAGGGAAATTTGAAAAGGTAGTCGAAAGACTACCTTTTTTTGTTACAGGCTCATTTTTTTGACGCTTTTTCCTGCATCGCTTTGGCTTCCTGAATCTTTTCTTCAGGAATTCCAAGTTGGCGCATAACATCCAAAGCCTTGTCGAAACCCTTTTCGAGCCCCTTTTCGAGTCCTTCTTTCCGACCAGCTTTTTCAGCGGCACGGCGGGCATCCCCGGCGCTTACAAAGCCCATTCTCTGTCCGATACTTTTCCATGCCATCTGAAGTTCCTCCACGGTACTTTCGTCAATATACTCTCCCAAATATAATATGATTTTTTCGACAAGGGTAGACTGCTCATTGCTAGGCATTTTACGAAGTATAGCTTCGACATTCGGGATAGCCGCTTTAAAACCCTCAGGACTGAAAGCGTACTTCATCGCCATTGCCCCGACTGCCGCCGCAGGGGAATCAGATTCAACACAGACAATATCATCAGCCGCGGCAAGATTCACAAGTACACACTCAAAAGGAAGTTCATTCCCCTGGAATTTAGCACGCGCCTTTTTGCGAAATTCAACCAAAGGATCCCATCCAGTAGGTCCATTATAGATGATAATAGCCTTCGTCGGAATCCAGCTGAACACTTCGTCTTCGTGATCCATAATGACCCGAAGGGCGTAACGTCCGACTTGATTGAGCACACTCTTCTCCTGTTTAGACTTGTGCTCTAAAAGGATACCGACATTAATTTCGCCACCTCCCGAGAGATGCGCCTTGAACGCAATGTCCGCCTCGCCGCGTTCCCCAACTTCGCTATAAGTGTCCGGCAGACGCACAAGCGTATCCAAGTTTACGCCTGCAAGTACCCTATTAAGATCGCTATTGTTTTTACTACAGATGTTCAACAGCGCCTTGGCATTCTTGGGAATGCTGTAGACATAGCGGAAGAATCCGTCGTGGTCACGCGAGCGTGTTTTTTCTTGACTCATTTAGCCTCCTGGTTTTGAAAAAAGAAAAACATCCGATTTTTTCGGATGTCTGAGGCCATTTCAAGGGTCATGCAGTAATGTACCTATATTTGAATATAGTGGCAAGCGCCGTTCTGTAACTTATTTGTAAAATAATTCTACAATCCCAGCCTACGCCCTCGATGGTCATCTTTGTTGGCGATTTCTTCAAGCATGTTCTGCATAATCAGTTCTCGCGTTCGTAAATCAGCGGGAACATACGCAAGTTTACGGCGGACATTCTGAAAATCGCTGATAGACACATTATCGCAAGCAAGAACTTCTCTTGGGCATTTATCCCCAAAAAACGAGGTCCATGTTTTCGAGACCTGCTTAGATTCCATATAGTCAAACGCCAGCTTCAGTTGAAAACGCCGACGAACAGCCCAATCCAAAACATTCTCGTAATTCGTCGCCGCGATAAGCATCCCGTTGAACGAATCCATTTGGCATATAAACTCATTTACCAAAGTCACTTCCCAGTGATTTTTTGCATTGCCACGATTTTCAAAAAAGCTATCAGCTTCGTCAATGAAGAGAATAGCATCGCTCTGTTCAGCTTCTCTGAACATTTCACGAATGTTGCGTTCCGTATCGCCCACAATTCCACCAAGAATATCACTTGCACGTTTCACAATCAAATCTCGACCAAGAATATCCTGAGCAACATGTTTTGCATAAGCCGACTTCCCTGTTCCTGGAGGACCGTACAAAAAGATGTTCAAGTTTTCTCTGCGACCATTCAATTTCGAAGCACGCCATTGTGCATCGAAATTTTTGAGCATCGGAACGACATAGCCAATATTCTTTATATCCCCGCTAGAAATGCGGACACATTCCATATTGTATTCAAATTCTTTCGCCTTTTGCGAGCCCATCGATATGCCCAAAAGTTTGGCATGAGACGACGCAATTTCACGAACTACATTCAACGGGGAAAAATCCGCCGCCTGCATCCGCTGCGCCTGACGCACCGCCAAAGTTATGCTCCCCGCCATCACGGGAATTTCCTTGGCAATATTCTCTATTTCGTCATTGCACAAAATTGATTCCGCCTGTTGCGCTTTAAGAACAGACTGCCAAATTGCAACGAGTTCCTTATTACTGAATGTGAAAAATTCCAGCGAATAGTCAAACCGGCGACGAGTGCTATTTTCAACACACGCAATATTATTCGTAATCCAAATAACAGGCGTTTTCAGATTCTCAAAAATGATATTCAGCAAACCTTTCTCACCCCGATTCAAGACCAAATCAGCTTCGTCCATCAGGATTATGCCACCACTCCGTTCACATTCCCAATCAGCAAGCAACATGGAACGCAAACGAGTCTGCAAAAGAGATTCCTTATCCATAGATTCGTCGCCCATGCCCACAGCAAGCAAAGGGATATTCAATTCCTGAGCAAGCGCTTTCGCAAGTTCCGTTTTTCCAGTCCCTTCACGACCGTAAAAAAGGATATTGAGAGGCAAGCCCTTCTGATGAGTTTTTAGCATCTGCAAAACAAAAGACGCCTGCGGATTCGTCTTTGAAATTTGAGCATAATCAACACAAGGCTTTGGCGCAGTTTTCAAATCCATGATCCTCGACATATCCGAAAAACCATACAAAAAATCACTCACCTCGTTTGCCAAATACAGTTCACGTCGCTTGATTTTCGTATCTGTATTTCGATTCGTTTCCTCAACGCGCACCAACTGAAACTTGATAAGCGCACTTTCCTTCGAACAGAGATCATGCAATGTTGCAGGTTCCAGCCCAGCAATCAAAGAAATTCGCCGAAATGTTCCCCGATCATACGAGTCAAAATAATCGAACATTTGCGAAAATTTTTCAACCTTAAAAAACATATTATGATGATCACGAAGCCACAAGTACAACACAAGTTCCAAGGCTTCATCCGAAAGATGGAAAAGACGCTTCAATTCAAAAGCCCTCTGCATCGACACATCGCTTTCATCGCAGCCGCCAGCAAGCCAATTCGATGCACAGTCCGCAATTGATTGCGCCAACAATTGACGCGTACAAGCATCTCCATCGCCCCAATGAGCAACAATGTTCAAAAAATGTCTAGCAAAAATGATTCTTCGGCTTTTATGGAATTCTTCAAGAAGGCCCTTTGCCTTGTACTGTTTTCCCTCAATTTCCGTTATGATTCCAATAGAAAGATCAACGCTCTCACGGGCTTCATACACTCTATCCAAAAAAGTCGCAACGCATTCATCCGTCATATACTTGTCACAAAAGACCCTACAATCCCCATCTGGATAATACCGCATAAAGCGGCTCCAAAATTCCATAAT
>JBGVAT010000217.1:0-15052 GCA_045224895.1 Fibrobacter sp. | reverse complement strand
GACACCACCACCAACGGTACCCGTGCCAATTAAACCAATACGCAACATATAGCGTCTCCATTTTAAATTTTACGCGCTATAATGTAGTAAAAAGTCAGTCCAGAGTTTTCAAGAGCGAGTCCAGGCGATGGGTCATTTGCTCCGCTCCGGCACGGCAAAGATGGTCATCATCGTAATTCATACGCTCGAGGTAATCATGTTCCCCCATTTTATGCTGGTCAAAGAAGGAGAAATTGCTGTATTTCTGGGACAATTCATTCAGGCGTTCAATGATTTCAGGAGCATCGCTGTTGCGCAGTCCGTACTTTCCATAGGCATCGGTATTCTTGTAATTGGGATTTTGCGGGAATTCCACCCCGATCACCTTGATGTTCTTTTGAGCAGCAAGTTCTATGATGTCCGTGAGGTACCCCATCGTTTCTTCGAGACGATCCCGTCCCGTGTCCAGCCAGTTCTTGTCCTTTTCCTGGCGAGGAGTCCCATTCCACGAGCTACACCCCTTTAACGGCATATACCCGCGTTCAGTCAAGTTCGCCGCATAAGAAGTAACCTTGGGCACATCCTGGGTCAGTTCAAGCAAACCGTCAGGAACCCCCGACTTCCAGAAATCGTGATTGGCGTCGTAAACGTATCCCTTGATGCTTGGACTCGAGAGGTAGAAGAAGCTGTTCTCCTTTTTAAGCCATAGCCTATCAAAACTGATATCGATAAGGATGTACTTTAGTTTTTTGTAGTGGGGCAATATGTAATTTACGGCCATATAATGGGAACTGTGAAGGTTTCCGTGTGCGCTGGCAAAATTCACCACAAAGAACTTGTCACTGAACAACGCCGGGATAACACCGTGATGCGCTCTCGAGGAACCTAAAACGGCTACATCCGCCTGGTCCAGGTACGTCCAGACAAGTTCCATCTTGTAGCTCCAATGCGCTTCCTGGAACTCATTGTTCTTGGCGTAAAAGCCGGCACTATCCTCGTCAAACACAAAGTTTTCAACGAGGTTGTCCGAAGAGCTGCTGGAGTTTTCGCCGTCATTGCAGGAACTCGATGAACTCGAAGCAATCTTAGCACTGCTGCTAGAACTTTCGACACGTTCGGCAGATGAACTCGAAACAGAAGAGCTGCTGGAACTTTTTCCGTCTTTGCGAGAACTCGACGATACACGGCTTGAGCTCGATTTCACGGAGCTACTCGAACTTTCGACACGCTTGACAGAGGAACTCGAAGTCGTCTTTTCACTGCTGCTCGACCCTATGCTGCTAGAACTCAAACTCGTGCCAGTGCGTTTATCCGCCTTGCCGCGAATCCAGAGACTCGGATGCCAAAGTTCTTCGCCCTGAACAAGAGTCGTGACAGAACTGTCCTGCAAATGGACAATAACGATTTTCGTATGGGCGCCATGAGCATTCGTCAAAGTCGCAACGAGGTTGTGGTTCACGCGTCCAATCGCCCATTCGGAATGATCAAAGGCAAACCCCGCAGGCGCCCCGATGCTTTGGATCAGTTTCCCCATGCTGTCGGCGATAAGCAGGCGTTCATGAGCCCGGTACGACGTTCCGACAAAATCCTTGCCCGTCTTGCTTCCAAAATCAAGGAAAGCCGTACGCTTGGACAAATCCTTCACCAGCGATACATTGCACGCCTGCTCCCCGTCATACCAGACACTTTCCTTTTTATGGAGACGTGCGCGAAGGCGCCTGGATCCCGTAACGGCCAGCGCACCATCTTCACTGATGCCACCATGGTACGAGCCGTCAAACAGCTTTTTCGGAGTCTCGAATTTTCCATTAGCAAAGGGGACCTGCCACGTGCTATACCCCTTGAACGTACTTTCATTGGAATTATCCCCCGCATTCGAAACATAAGTAATGACCGTATCGCCATTTTCAAGGACATTCCAACGAGGGATGGCGGCACTCTCGACATCCAGCTTCACAAGCCCCGACCCCTCCGGATCCAAGTTGCGAACGTAAACACTCGACTTCTTGTTAACGCCTTCGAGTCCCGTGCAAAAAGCCACGCGTTCCCCGTCCGGCGAAATATCCGGATAGTAAGCAGAAATGGTATCCTCGATATCGACCAACGAGCGTTCATTGGTGTAGTCCACATAATTGAGATGCCCCGTCATATCGTTTCTAAAAACGAGCTTGACATTGGATGTCCGAGTATAATCCCACAAATCTAGTGCCGACAGAACCTTTTTGACCGGAGTGGTGGTCAGTTTTCCGCTTTGGTCAAAGAACGTTGCATTAGGAATTGCGCCCAGCACCAGACGGAATCCGACATAGTCGGCAAACGTAGACGGAGTGATCGCATAGATATCGCTTCTAGAATAAAGGTTTATCGAAGACTCGTCATCGTAACCGCCCTTGATAATCCGTTCATCGGCATCGTTCGTATTCGACGCACCGGCGAAATTTTTAACAATCGTATTATCGAACAGTCCCTTGAAGTCATTGACAAATTCCTTCACGTTTTCGGAAAAGATGAACGTCTTTCCATCGGCCTTTGAAGCCACCTTGACCCATTCCGCCTCGGTCGGGAGCCTGTAACCGTCCTTGTCCAAATGGAACGAATAACCTTCTAGGTTGACGCAATGGCCAGCCTTGTCAAAAGTCTTTTCGGAATACTCGTAAACGGTATCCAGATTCTCGTTCTTGCTTTTTTCGTTGGCGTAGAGAACGGCATCAAAAAAGGTCACATCGACAACCGGTTCATCATCCTTTCCGCAGTCCAAATTTTGGGCGAGAGCCGACTGCTCCATGACCGACTTAAAGTCTCCACAAGTCACACCACGGACGTCCATCCAAAAATCATAATCGAGCAGCACCCTCATTTCCGGGGTTTCGTCATACTTGGCACCACTCTTATCCGTGCCGAGAACAACGGTATCCTTAGCGCCCTCCACAAACAGCATCCGGTCTTTTTCTGGTACAGACAGCGCTCGACTACTGCTCCCCGAATCCACTACATTTTCCGACACGGAAGAAGAATTCGAAGAACATCCCCACAATACAAAAACAGCAAAAAAAGTCCACAAGAACGTATTGAACACATTTTCTCCTTCTTTCTCCATAAAATCTATGATATAATTGATAAATCGGCAACAAAACGCCGTTCAATATGTCCAGAAATTGAACTTTAGTTTACTATATTATTGGCCATGGAACAGGAAGCAGTTAATCCAACAATTGGTTCAATTCTAAACGAGCAAAAGCTAAAGAACATCGTTTACCCAGCCCGACTCTTCAAGGCTAGGTTGAACGAGGAATTTCTCCGTGCAAACCGCACTCGCAAGCCGTTCCTGTTCATCAAGATTTATTCGCACCAGTTCGATGTGCTAGGCTGGGGCCGTCCGTCCAAGATTGTCGAAAACACCTGGAAGATCAGCGTGCTTACGATGTTCTCGCACCTGCGCTTTATCGACGTGCTGGGCTACCTCTCCGACAACAGCGGTATCGGCATCATCCTTTTGAATTCCGACATGAGTACGCTCGAAGGCATCCGCAAGGAAATCCTCCACAAGCTCAACGACGCAGGGCTCATCCAGGCACTCCGCCACAAGCCGAAAGCCCCCATTTTCCAGGCTTACCTCTACACGGGTTACCAGGAAAAGGACAACCTCGAAATGGATGACAAGCTGAAGGAATTCAACAGCACCAACGGAAGCTTCTTTACGCTCAACCGCTTGAACCTTTCGGATATCTGGCAGCATCCGCACAAGATCCGCTTTAGGCACATCATCAAGAGAGTGGTCGACGTCACCTGCACATCCATTGCGCTCATTGCACTTTCGCCCGTCCTTTTGTTCTGTGCACTCGCCGTCAAGATTAGCGATCCGAAGGGACCGATTATCTTTAAACAGACCCGAGTCGGCAAGAACGGTGCATTGTTTACCATGTACAAGTTCCGCAGCATGTACGTCGATGCGGAAGAACGCAAAAAAGAACTGATGGCCCAGAACGAAACGGGCGGGAAGACGTTCAAGATGAAGAACGACCCGCGTATTTATCCGTTCGGCCACATTCTCCGCAAGTTCAGCCTCGACGAACTGCCGCAGCTCATCAACATTCTCAAAGGCGAAATGTCCATCGTCGGCCCGCGTCCGCCGATTCCGTCAGAAGTGGCAGAATACGAACCGTGGCACCGCATGCGCCTTTCCGTGACTCCGGGCCTCACCTGCATTTGGCAGGTCAGCGGCCGTAGCAATATTTCGTTCGAAGGCCAGATGCGTCTGGACAACGACTACATCCGTCGCGATGGAAAGCTTAGCGAAGACATCAAGCTCATCCTCAAGACGTTCAAGGTCGTGTTCAAGGGCGAAGGCGCGTACTAATCCATTCCGACTTCATAATGAAAAAATAGGCTACGCTTTTGCGTGCCTATTTTTTATCTTTCATTCTCGGTGTATGGCTAATTATCCGGTGTGATATAAGGAGCGAATATGAAAAAATATTTGATTTCGACGGCGCTGCTCGCAGCTAGCGCCTATGCCGCAAGCGTAACGGTCGATCCGAGCGCAACAGCCCAGAAAGTTACGGGTTTCGGTGGCGCAAGCGTTTACTACCAAAGTTGGCTTAAGAACCTCCCTGCCGAAGATCAAGAAGCCATTTTCGACACAGCATTTACCGGTCTTAACCTTTCCCTACTCCGTGTCGGCAACTGGTATCAAGACGAAGACGCCACGAAATTGCAAGACGATATCGACATCGTCAAGGCAGCCAAAAAGCGTCTCGGCGACCACATGAAAATCCAGATGTCCAGCTGGTCTGCTCCGGCAAGCCTCAAGCCAAGCAACAGCCTCAACGGTCAGGACGGTCATTCCAAATCCGACAAGACCTTGAAGAAGGCAAATGGCGACGCCTATGGTGCTTACGCCTACACGGACTTTGCCAACTGGTGGAAGAAGAGTCTCGAAGCCTACAAGGCCGCAGGCATCTCTCCGGACTATGTTTCCATCCAGAACGAGCCGGATATGGAAGCCACCTACGAAGAAACACTCTTCGAACCGACAGAAACTAACGAAATTGCCGGTTACAAGGAAGCCTTGAACGCCGTCTACGACGCCGTGAAGGGGCAAACCAAGCTGATTGGCCCGGAACCGCTCGGTATTGGCTACAGCAACTTTGAAAAGTACGCCAAAGAACTCGATGCCAACAAGCTCGACGGCTACTCCTACCACCTTTACCATGCCGGTGACGGAAACGACAACTCCGGCAACAACTACCTCGATCCGGAAAACTTCCGCAAGCCGATGAAGGCCATCGCCGACGTTTACGGCAAGGGCGACAAGCCCATCATCATGACGGAATTCTGCCCGATGCTTGACGAACCGCGCGAAAAGGACATGCTCGGTCTCGCCCAGATCATGCAGATCGGCTTTACCGACGGGCGCCTCTCTGGCTACATCGCCTGGCAGCTTTTCTGGGGTTACCACTCCCAGATGATTGGTGTTTGCCCGGGTGCAGGTTGGGACCTCGATGGCAGCGGCAAGTACGTCTGTGACGATGCAGGTTTCAAGATTTTCCCGGAATACCACGCCATGCGTCACTATTCCAAGTTCGTGAATCCGGGTGCAAGCGTCATCGCCTCCACGACTGCCGAAGCTAACCTCAAGACGGTCGCCTTCCTCAGTGCAAACGGCGATTCCATCTCGACCATCCTTATCAATACGGGTAGCACCGCCATTCAGCTCGACAATCCTGCCATCACGGGCTACGGCCTCGTTACCGCCGTGCAGTCCAAGGAAAACGGTCTTAAGAGCAAGAACATTTCCGTTGCAGCTTGCACCGTTCTCCCTGCTCGTTCCATCACGACGCTCGTTTACAAGAAGGGTGCAGCCGCTTCTGCTGTTGCAACCTGCAAGGACGAAACAAGCGACTCCAGCTACACCGAACCGGTTATCGTCCCGACTGATGACGTTGTGATTGTCGACTACACGACTTCTACCGACGTTACAACCTGGCAGGCCATGGATGACAAGCTCTCCGCAGTCACCTACGGCACGACCGCCATCGACGGCATCACCGGTTACGCCAGCGTTCCGCTCGCCGGCTGCGACCAGTCCGAAGAATCTTGCGGCTACCAGAACCAACTTTTGAACATCAGCACCGAAGGTGCCAAGGCTCTTGCCTCCTGCGCAAGCCTCGTCATCACGATGCGCAGCCAGGGTACTTCTAATGCTTACGTGAATGTAGGCGGTGCTGCAGGCGGTAGCTGGGTCGATTACGAATACGGCAAGCTCGCCTCTGGTTCCGAATGGAGCGAAACTAAGGTTTCCCTCAAGAAGGAAGGCGAAAACGGTTCTACCGCCCTCACCTTCAACAGCGAATCCGCAGGCATCTACATCGCAAAGATTGTCGCCACAGGCTGCACGGGTACCGGTTCTTCGATCAAGATGACCCGCCGCTCCACCATCAACGACTCCAAGATGCAGGCATACATCTTTGACATGAACGGCAACCTCGTTTGGAAGGGCCTCAAGAGCGAAGCTCTCAACGACAACGGCACGCTCAAGCCGAGCATACGTCAGGGTGCCTACATCTTGAAGACCAAGGCTAACATCCAGCGCGTCATCAAGAAGTAAACGCACAACAACGCTGTTCGCAATACGCCATTAAAAAAGCGGTTCGCCCCAAAGCGAACCGTTTTTTTTCGAGCCTTTTTTATCGAATTTTCATTCTCCGCCAAATCTGCCGGAGTACACGCAACCCGTATGTCACCACGTTCAGATTCGACACCTCGTCGGCGTACCGCGTAGGGATTGGGAGTTCAGCAAGTTTAAAGCCTCGCGCATCGGCAATTGCAATCAGTTCCAAGTCGATGTCGAACGACGGACTCAAGCGATCCAGATCCACCGTCTTCAGGAATTTTGACGAATAAACAATAAAACCGCTGTGACGGTCCGTGAGCCTTACGCGGAATACTTTATTTTCAAGCGATGTGAGGAACGCTCCACCCAGCCGCTTGTAAAAAGGCATGTTGCCGACCTTTGCACCACCCGCAACCGCATGGCGTGAACCTTGCAACAAGTCCAAGTCACGGCGTTCCATTTCATCAAAAAATGCGTGCAATTTTTCGGCGGGGTATTGACCATCACCGTGCAGGCAAGCAACATACTTCGCTCCCGAAGCAATACCCTCGGCAATTCCCTTCTTGACAACTGCGCCGTAACCGCTATTTTGTTCAAACTTTAAATATTCAAAAAGATTTTTGAGGTCGTGCGCATTTTCCTCGCAACCCGACATAAAGCGTTCGAATGCTTGCGCAGTCCCGTCACGCGAGCCGTCATCCACAACAAGCACCCGCGAACGCGATAAAACAGAGACTTCAATTTTTGAAAGAACTTCACCTAACGTGTTTTCAACGTTATACGCAGGGACGAAAATGAAGTAATCAGGAGCCATAATGCCCAACGAACCAGGTCAGCGATTCCCGCAAGACGAGGTCAAGAGGTGTCTGCGCCTTGAAATTCAAGATTCGCTCAGCCTTGTCGACCGAGGGCAAGCGACGCATGGAATCATCATAGCCTTCGCCATAATACTCCACCCCCGAAACAACTTCGGGCTCAGGAATAGAATCAACGCTCACGCCCTTGATTTCTGCGAAAATCAGCCGCATTTTCCAGGCAAGTTCGGCAATCGTAATTTCGTTGTCCGGATTTCCGACGTTGAACGCCTGCGAGAACGGCGAGTTCTCGGCTTTGGCAACATCGTCAGTGACGAGCCCCATCTGCCCCACATCAAAAAGCGCGAACAGAAAATCAATGGCATCGAAGACCGATGTAAAACTGCGCTTGGCCACGCCGCCATTCACGAGCTTGAGCGGTTCTCCACGGACAAGTGATGACGAGAAATTCGCAAGCACACGCGGAATGCCGTTACCATCGACGCCAGGCATGTAGTCCATATACGGGCCGACAAAATTGAACGGACGAACGACCGTCCACTTTAAATGCTGGAGCCCTGCGATATACCGCTCCGTAAGGAGTTTCGCGGTTGCATAGCTCCAACGGCTAGCCGTCACAGGACCAAACGTCAGTTCGGTTTCGTCTTCGACAAGCAGGCCGGAATCCGCAGACGTACGACCGTAAATTTCGGATGTCGAAAAATGGATCAGCCAGGAGCCCGACTTTGCACAGGCATCAGCCAATGCTGCCGGATGATCGTAATTGCTGCGGATGACTTCTGGAGCCTCCGCCATATAGCGGCTCGGCGTACAAATAGCCGCCAGGTTCACGACCACCGGATATTTTGCAATACGTTCAACGACGTTTTTATCGGCCAGGTCAGCAACAATGAACTCACAACGTTCGTCATTTAGCCTGTGCTGGATCCTGTAAAAATCTAAATCTACGCCAAAAACGCGCCACTGAGTGCGCGTCAATATAGCATCGAGAAGATGGCAACCAATAAAGCCACCGCAGCCGACAATGGCCACGGTGATGCTAGAATCGTTGAACCTGAAGTTCATTATTCGACGACAGTGAAGGTCTTGGAGTCCTTGAACTTGTTCTGCTTAGTATACGGCATGACACGAATAATGCCGTTCTTGGTCGGCACAACAATATCGGCATCAAGCTTGACCTTGAATTCATTACAGGTCTTGCCATCCATTACTGCATCGAAAGAATCATCGCCAAGATCTTCACCTGGATCATCGGCACCGTTCTTAAACAAGATTCGATAGCTGCCGTCTACAATATCCGTTCCAAAAATAACGGTAATTTCTTCGCCGACCTTGAACTTTTCACCACCAGCCGGAGAAACAATCTTGATTCCGCCCGAAACGGAGCAGTCGGTCGTCGGAGTGGACGGACCAGCCGGAGAATCTTC
Source organism: Fibrobacter sp. (assembly GCA_045224895.1). Taxonomy (GTDB): domain Bacteria; phylum Fibrobacterota; class Fibrobacteria; order Fibrobacterales; family Fibrobacteraceae; genus Fibrobacter. Next base: position 6,218 of record JBGVAT010000217.1, on the reverse strand, counting down.
TTCATCACCGCAAGCAAAGAAAGCAAGGGAGCTAGCCAAGAGCAAAGCATGGGAAAACTTCATAAAATCCTCGTATTATTTTAAGTTTAACGTCTATAATATACAAATTTAAGTGTCCAAAAGGATTAAGCTATATCACACAGTGCCAAATTCCAGTGGATCCGATTTGCACATTCGTGTAGTTTACATGTGTTGTTTTTTTTTTACAATTCAGCAAATTCAAAAACGCCCCCTAAACAGGAAATTTTATGAGAAAAACACTACTCTCGCTCGCTTTGGCTACCGCTTTCGCCATTCCGTCGTTCGCACAGGACATTGTCATCTTAAAAAACGGAACAAGCATCGACGCCAAGGTCCTTGAAGTTGATGACAACTCCATCCGCTATAAGAAATTCGACAATCCTGACGGTCCGACTTACACCGCCAAGAAAGAATCTATCAGCGAAATTCGCTACAAAAACGGTTCAAAGGAAATTTTCAACCAAGAAAAGTCCACCTCCCCCGATAAAAATCCAAATTCCGTTTGGTGGACTAAAGCCAGGGAAACAAAACTCGGCTTCTGGATGGATCCGCTAGGTTGTGCCCAATGGGGCCCGATGGTCGGTATGTCAATCCGCATGGGAATGAATTTCGATATCAAGGCTCACGTAAGAATCTATCACAAAGAGTTTCCTCTAGCCGATGGACTCGACCGTTACAATTATGACAATGGAGTCGGCTTTGGACTGGAATTCAGCAAATTGTTCGCGACGACCCACGGAAACTGGCACGCGGGCCTTCTGCTTGAAACCGCAGCATTTGATTCCGACTACTACGACGACTACGACAATGAAGATCATTACCCACCACATTTTGCCGTATATACTATAGCAACAACCGGTGGCTATACATTACGTTTCCCCAACAGATTTTTTATGGACTTTTCGCTCCAAGCTGGGGTAAGCATCGAGTACGCCAAACACGTCGATCAGTTGTTCTACGGTGATGCCAGCCTAAAATTTGGAATCGAATTTTAATGACGAAGTTCCCGCGAAAGCGGGAATTTTTTTTGCTTTATAAAAAGGAGATGCCCTGTCGGAGCAGGGCATGACATTAATACAAGAAACAATGGATCCCGTCGCCTCGCTCCAGGATGACAAGCCTAATCTTTCAGCAGTTCCGGGTGTTTCTCGGAGATGCGGCGGGCAAGGTACACAAACGGCGTGTCCATCAGAGTCGTGACAACAAAGATGCCGTAGCCGAACACGAGAATTTCGCCAATGGTATTCCACGGGAAAACGCCCGCAAACGCAAGCAAGTTGAACACAACCACGTTCATCAGCTGGCTTACAAGAGTCGACCCATTATTGCGTACCCACAGGAACCCTTTCTTATCCTTAAACTTTTTCTCGGTCCACTTCCACCAGGCGTGATACGCCCAGACGTCAAACATTTCGCAGACAGCATACGCAAACAGGCTTGCCAGCATCACGCGGGGCGTATTCGAAAACACCGTACGGATCGGTTCCGCCATGGAATCGCCTTCGGCCGGGATGTACAGGAACCAGCTCTGCGAAATGAGAATGAAGGTCACGTTCGCGAGGATGCCGATTTTCACGCAGCGGCTCGCCTCTTTTTTGCCATAGATTTCGCTCATCATATCCGTTGCGAGGAATGACGATGCAAAGATGACGTTACCGAGCGTCGTGTCAAGACCGAACGCGTGAACAAGAATCAGGACTTCGATGTTCGCGGAAATTGTTGCGATGACAGTCCAGGCAAAAATGCCCTGCTTACCGAAGAAACGGAAAAAGGCAACCAAGCCTCCAAAGAACACGAAAATGGAGGCAATCATAAGAAGTTCGTTTTGCATAGGTATGAGGTTTGAGGTCGGCGCTTCGCGCCTTTGAGGTTGTGAGGTTAAATTTTTAGAATTGTAAAATAAAGAATCTCTAGCGTTTTCTTTAGAATATAAGCATCAGCTCAAAGCGAGTGCAACGAGCGTGCCCATACCCCAAAGCAGCCCTGAAAGGGATGCGTGCTCAACGCCTTCTATCAATAGCAGCAAAGAGGCGCGTCTTGGCGATGGCTTCGAATTCGGTACCCGGCTTGCCATAGTTTGCAAACGGGTAAAGCGAAATGCCTCCGCGCGGCATGAAGATGCCTTCGACTTCGATGTACTTCGGGTCGAGCAATTTCACCAAGTCCTTCATGATGATGTTCACGCAGTCTTCGTGGAAATCCCCGTGATTGCGGAACGAGAACATGTAAAGCTTGAGCGACTTGGATTCCACCAAATACTGGTCCGGAATGTAGTTGATCTTGATTTCGGCAAAGTCCGGCTGACCCGTTTTCGGGCAGAGACTCGTGAATTCCGGGCAGTTGAACGTGACCATATAGTCGTTACCCGGATGCTTGTTCGGGAATTTTTCAAGCACTTCGGGGCTGTAAGTGGTCTTGTACTGGGTCTTGTTGTTGCCGAGCAGCGTAACGCCTTCGAGTTCAGCTTCTGAACGCATAATCGTCTCCTAGTTTTGGTTTATAGGCTCACGGGCTTTTCATAATTGCCGCGACCTAAGGTCAGGATGGTTTCGAACTGACCGATTTGAAGGCTAAGATAGAAATTTTTCCATCCTCTTTCAAAATTATTTGATTCATACATTCAATTTAAATGTATAATAAATAGTAAGAAGGAGATTTTTATGACACTCATGATTATTCAGCTTTTAATCGTGCTACTCGCACTGTACGTAGGTTCACGTTACGGAAGCCTCGCCCTCGGAGCCATTTCGGGAATCGGCCTTGCCATTTTGGTACTCGGCTTTGGAATGAAACCCGGAAAGCCCCCTACAGATGTCATTTACATCATCATCGCTGCGGTAACTTGCGCAGGCATCATGCAGGCTTCGGGCGGTATGGATTGGCTCATCCAGATTGCAGAAAGGCTGTTGCGCAAACACCCGAACCATATCACGATTCTTGCTCCGCTTTGCACATTTTTCTTGACGGTACTCGTAGGCACGGGCCACGTCGTCTATACGCTGATGCCCATCATCTGCGACATTTCACTCAAGAAAGGAATACGCCCCGAGCGTCCTTGCGCTGTAGCCTCGATTGCATCACAGGTTGGCATTACGTGTTCACCAATTGCAGCCGCAGTCGCTTCGTTCGTCGTCATTTCGAACAAGAACGGATTCGCCATCAACAACCTGCAAGTCATCGCAATTACGATTCCCGCTTGCTTGTGCGGAATTATGGCCGCAGTCGCAGTTTCATACAAGCGCGGTTTAGACCTTGACAAAGACCCAGCTTTCCAGGCGCGCCTCAAAGACCCGCAAATGAAAGAGTATATGTACGGAAGCACCGCTTCCGTTTTGGACAAGGAAGTTTCCAAGGACGCAAAACGTGCCGTATACATTTTCCTTGGAGCCCTCGCCGTCATCGTCCTGTTTTCCATACTCCAAATTGCCGGTCACGACATCCGTCCAAAATTTCCGACCGGTAAAATAGTTAACGGCATCGCGGAGATAAAACCGCTCGCCATGAGCATCATCATCCAGATCGTGATGATTTCTGCGGCTGCGTTTATGATTATCTGTTGCAAGGCCAACCCGAAAAAAGCCGTGGCAGGTGCCGTCTGGCAAAGTGGTATGGTCGCCGTTGTCGCCATTTACGGAATTGCCTGGCTCGCCGATACATATTTTGCAAACTACATGGACCTGATGCAAGGAGGCCTCAAGGACATCGTACAGCATTATCCGTGGGCCATCGCGATAGCATTCTTCGCCGTAAGCGTACTCATCAACTCGCAGGGAGCCGTTGTCGCCGCAATGCTCCCGCTGGCCTATAGCCTGGACATCCAAGGCCCAGTGCTTCTAGGTGTACTCCCGAGCGTTTACGGATACTTCTTTATTCCGAATTATCCCTCCGATATCGCAACAGTGAACTTCGACCGTTCGGGCACCACCGTCATTGGCAAGTACTTGCTGAACCACAGCTTTATGCGCCCCGGTTTGGTAAGCGTCATTGTTTCGACGATTGCAGGTTCGCTAATCGTGAAAATATTCTATTAAAAATAGAAGTTCAAACGTCGAAGTTGATGCATTCTTAATTTACGAACAAAGAACAAAACTTCAATCCTTTTAAATTGTATATTAAAAGCAAAATTGGAGTTTGTTCTTTGAAATTTTTCATCTACATATCGCTTGCCATAGCCGTTGTCGCCTGTACAAAAAATAGTGTACAGAAATACCCCAATGGCACTGTTGCCAAAGAAACGCTTAAAGAAAACGGCGTAAATGTCATAAAACTTTACTATCCATCGGGCGCTCTCATGGAGCGTATTGAAATGCAAGACAGTCTCCGCCACGGTCTTGACGAAACATTTTATGAAGATGGGAAATTAGAAAGTAAAGTTGTCTACAATCACGGAAAGCAGAAAGGAAATTTCACCTACTACTATCCGTCGGGTGCATTGATGGCCACAGTCGATGAATCGAGCCACTCTATTTTTTATTACGAATCGGGAGCCATCCATAAAGAATACAAGCCTATCAACAAAGAAATAGACGGAGAATTCACCGCCTATACTCCTAGCGGTTCCATCAGCCAAAAAGAAGCTTTCAAAAACGGGAACCACTACACTACAGAATTATTTTACAGCAACGGAACAAGAGCGGAATTTTCCAGAAGATGCGAGAACAACAGGCTCAACACCACTCGATACTTCGAAAACGGGCAAGTTCATTCCATTCACGACAGCATTGGGCAATACAGGTATTATTTCGAAGACGGGAAGCTCGAATCTGAACATACCATCAAAGATTCCATCAGCGAATATCGCAGATTCTACCCTTCGGGAATTCTAGCGTCATATAGAATCTTAAAAAACAAGAACCCCATCGAAAGCAAATCTTTTTTCGAAAACGGGACATTGTCAAAGTACGAACTTTATATGAACCAAGAGGAATGGGAATCGTACGGCTACAAGAAAAATCCTGAGCATGAAAAATTGAGAGTGTCATTCTACCCGGATTCCACCATAAAAGATTCTTGTTACGCCATTAAATTCGGCGAAAAAGATGCAAATCTTTGCAAGAGAATTTACCCAGGAGGGGCTCTCAAAAGCGTTGATTCGCTAAAAAACGATACGCTCATATCGTACAATTTCGATTGGGATTCCGAATTGATATCGACTTGCAAAAGATACTATGACAAGAACAGGCTCGTCGAAGAATGCCAGAAGTTCTCTAAAGCAAAGGGGAAATAATGAAGATCAAAAAATTCATCGTTACATTAACCCTTTTGATAGCAGCCAGCATCGCCTTTGCCCAAAATCAGGATGTTGCCCAGAACGAAGCCAAGTATTCATTCTACCCGAACGGAATGCTAAAAAGCAAAGTCGTTTCCATAGGTCCCCATTCCTATGTGAAAATCCAGTTTAATGAAAACGGTAGCATAAGCCATCAAAAGACAATCATCATGAACGCCGAAGAAGGGGATCAAAGACTTTACAACAAACAAGGTCAACTGATTGAAGAGCGCCGCTTTTACCTTGCAGGTCACAAATACGATATTCATCTGTTGAAACGATTTGACGAGAACGGGAAAATGACGTATTACGAGGATACGACCGTTCAAAAACATTTCTACAGCAACGGAAACATCAGATCCATAAAGGATTCCACCAGCGAACGAGAATATTATGAAGACGGATCGCTAAAAGAAGAAACCAAGGACGGAATCGTTTATAGTCACTACACCAACTACAACGATTCCTCTATCGTCTGCGAAAGCCGCAGCGACAGCAAAAACAAGGAATTTTCCAGCAAATGCCATAACGCCCAAGGAATCGTTGTCGAAGAATTCTCCCGAAAATATTTCGAAGACGATGTCGATCGCTTCGAAATACGAAAAAAGTATTCCGATTCCGGAGAATTAATTTACAGTTACGAAAGAAAGGGCGGCGTCATCACGGAAAAGAAGTACTAAAAAACATCTTTTCTTAGCGGAGCTCTATTTTTTGCCCTAATGAGCAGTACGATTTTTTCTGCCAAAAAATTTTTGCTACATTTCGAGCCATGAATCAAGAAACTCCAGATACAACACTAGGTTTATCTAACGTCAATCACCTAGAACGACTTTATGACGGCTGGTTCCTCGATTACGCCAGCTATGTGATTTTGGACCGTGCGGTCCCGTATTTTGAAGATGGCCTGAAGCCTGTTCAGCGCCGTATT
>JBGVAT010000216.1:0-14985 GCA_045224895.1 Fibrobacter sp. | reverse complement strand
TGCAAACATCGGCCTTACCCCGATGAAGGACGGCAACTGCATCCGCGTGACGCTCCCGATCCTCACGACCGAACGCCGCAAGGAACTCGCTAAGATCGCTCGCAAGCATGCCGAAGACGGCCGCGTGGCTATCCGCAACATCCGCCGCGATGCTAACGACGCCCTCAAGAAGAACAAGGAAATCTCTGAAGACGAAGTCAAGAAGCAGCAGGACGAAATCCAGAAGGCTACCGACAAGGCTATCGCCGAAATCGACCGTTTGCTCGCCGAAAAGGAAGCAGACATCCTCAAGGTGTAGTCCGGGGTTTGCGTGGCAAATCAGCTTAGACATGTCGCTATCATCATGGACGGCAACGGGCGTTGGGCTCGTAGCCGTGGCCTGGAACGTTTCTTGGGTCACCGCAAGGGGACCGAATCGACGATTGATGCCGTCGAGGTGGGGGTAAACCTCAAGCTCGAACATATGACATTGTATGTCTTCAGTTCCGAGAACTGGGGCAGACCGTCGAAGGAAGTGGATTACCTGATGAACCTCCTCATCGAGATGGTGGTCAAGGAAATCCCCGACCTTATGGCCAAGAATGTGAAGCTTACGGTTATCGGTAACATGAACCGTATTCCCGAAAAGCCTCGTGCAAGCCTCCAGTCCGCTATTGATATTACTGCAAACAATACGGGTATGCAGTTGAACCTCGCCATTTCTTACGGTGGCAGGCAAGAAATTGTGGAAGCTACGAAGTCCATCGCTTCGCAGGTGGCTGCAGGTACGCTCAAGGTTGATGAAATCGACGAAACTTTATTTGCAAAGAATCTCTATTTGAAGGGCGCTCCCGATCCGGACCTGGTCATTCGTACCGGTGGAGAATTCAGACTTTCGAACTACCTGCTTTGGCAGGCGGCATACAGTGAGTTCTATGTGACGAACACGCTTTGGCCGGACTTCACTAAGGAAGAGTTCATGAAGGCTGTTGAATTTTTCAATACTCGCGAACGTCGTTTTGGAAAGGTATTGCATGAGTAACTTGACACAGCGCTTGATTACCGCATTCATCGCTATTCCGATTGTCTTTGGTTGTTTGTGGTATAACGATTTTAGCCGCATTGGACTGATGTGCTTCTTGGCGGGCGTGGGTTCCTGGGAATGGGCCCGCATGGCGACCAAGATGTACGAAGGCCCCGACATGCGCTATCTCTCGTTTGCGTCTTCGCTTGCACTGACGCTTGCATGGGCTCTCTCCAAGGGTGGTTACTTTGGACTCCCGGCGGTGCCTTATGTGGTGGGCATGACCTTCCTTGCCATTTTCGCAATCTACATTGCTATTGCTTTTGCAAAGATTGATATCGAGAAGTTGTTCCCGTGGCTTGTGATGCAGCTCGGCGCCCCGCTTTATGTGGGCCTTTGGGGCGGCATGAACGTGCTTATGATGGGAAACGGCAATGGGTTTGAACATTGCTACCCGTTCATCCTGGTGATGACGAGCATGTGGCTTTGCGATACGGTCGCCTATTTCTTTGGAAAGTTTGCGGCTGGCAAGGGCCCGTTCGGACGTCATCTGTTTGCTCCGAGCATCAGCCCCAAGAAGACTTGGGAAGGCTCTGTCGCGGGCTCCATTGCGACGATTGCCTGGGTGGCCTACTGGATCAAGTGCAGTGCATCTCTCGCTTCTTTCCAGATTGAATTTAGCTGGGTCTCTGCAGTTGTCATTGGGCTCCTCATCACGGTGGCAGGCCAGGTGGGCGACCTTCTGATGTCTGCGCTCAAGCGTTGGAGCGGCACCAAGGATTCCGGCAACCTGTTCGTGGGGCACGGTGGCGTGCTCGACCGCTGCGATTCCTTCTTCTTGGCTGCTCCGGCTTTGTACCTGGTGCTTGACTTTTTGCAGAAAATCGCAGGCTAGTTTTTGATGCCCCGGCTAGCGAGCCGGGGTCAACTTTTTTATAAACGTCATTGAATTTTTGAGAGGCTTTAAAATGAAAAACGTTGTCCTTCTCGGCGCCACCGGTTCCATCGGTACATCTAGCGTCGATGTCATTCAGCAGCATTCGGATATCTTCAACCTTTACGCCGTTGCCGCCAACAGCAGCGTCGAAAAGGTCGCTGAAATCGTTCGCAAGTACAATGTCGAACGCGTTTGCATGTTCAACGAGACGTCCGCCAAGGAACTCGAATCCGTGCTTGGCAAAAAGGTGCTTGCCGGTATGGACGGCCTTTGCGAACTCGCTGCCGACCCGAAGGCTGACATCATTATCAACGCCTTGATGGGCGCTGTGGGCTGCCTCCCGACAATTACCGCCATTGAACACGGCAAGCACGTGGCCCTTGCTAACAAAGAGACGATGGTCATGGCAGGACCTGTCATCTGGGACAAGCTTGCCGAAAATCCGAAGTCCTTCATCACGCCGATCGACTCCGAACACAGTGCCATTTTCCAGTGCCTCGAAGGCGGCAAGCGCGAATCCGAAGTTGAATTCCTCGAAATCACGGCTTCGGGTGGTCCGTTCCGCGAATGGCCTATCGAAAAGTTTGAAAACATCACTGTCGCCGATGCGTTGAATCACCCGGTGTGGAGTATGGGCAAGAAGATTACCATCGACTCTGCCTCCATGATGAACAAGGGCCTCGAAGTTCTCGAAGCTCACTTCTTGTTCCACATTCCGTACGACCAGATCAAGGTCGTGGTTCACCCGCAGTCTATGGTGCATTCCTTGGTACAGTTCCGCGACGGTTCCCTGATGGCCCAGCTCGGCGCTCCCGACATGCGCATTCCTATCCAGGTGGCGCTCACGTGGCCCGACCGTCTCAAGCTCGAAACCAAGCGCCTCGACTTGCCGACGCTTGCAAAGCTCACGTTCTTCGAACCGGACTTCAACAAGTTCCGCTGCCTCGCACTTGCTTTTGATGCTGGCCGTCGTGGCGGTGTCGTTCCTGCGATGATGAATGCCGCAAACGAAGTGCTTGTGGACCGTTTCCTCAAGGGTAACCTCAAGTTCACCGACATTCCGAAGTATGTGGAAATGGTGATGGACAAGGCTCCGAATGTGACCGGTCACCTCTCGCTCGAACAAGTGCTCGAAGCCGACAAGGAAGCCCGCCTCATGACGGAAGGCTTTTTGAAGTAATCGCTTTATACGGTTTTATTACAATTAGTGCATTTATTTAGCACGGCTTCGGCCGTGCTTTTTTTTATATTCTGAATAAATTGTTTAAGGAGAGTTTTATGAAAAAGTCATGGCGTGTCGCGGGTTTGTCCGTAGCTGTCCCTTTGCTTGCATTATTTGCAGGTTGTTCCGATAATCCGGCGAGCCAACCTGAGGATCCGGGCAAAAATCCATTACCGCATTTTGGAGATGCGTCCTCTTTCGAAACTTTGCTTTGCTCTTCGCCTGTTGGCGGTGCAGTAACGCCAGAACCTGAACTCTTGAATGTGGGGTCGATGACTGCCGTCATTCGTGACTTCCAGCCGAATCATCCGGACTTCGAAAACTTCTCGGATGAGTCCGTGGTGCATCTGGACGACATTTACAATTTTGTCTCTAGGTCCGGCACGGCGATGAAGGACTATGGCTTTGGCGAAAGCTGGTACGCCGCTTCTCCTTATCACAATACCTGTGGAACCGTGAATGGCTATGCTGCATTTGGCGTGGGAACCCAGATTGGCGTGGATGGCCTTCCGATGACTGCGAATCCGAATTTGCCGCTGTATCTCCAACAGACCTCCGCGGGTCCGACTTTGGAGTACGGTGAATGTATGGAGAGACTTTTGGGTATCAACAGGATTCTGCGCGGGTATGCGAATGCGCTTGAATCCATTGACTACTATGACTGCCCCAGTGGCAAAACGGTTTGGTCGAACCCTGTGATTGCCACGACGGGTATGGTGCAACCCCACTTGAAGTTTGCTGCTGGCGCTGACGGCAAAATTGACATGGTCGATGGCGTCACGATTAGTAAGCTGAATGAACGCTGCGATAACGCAAACTTTGATCAGTGGTTTACCGATGTTCCGTCTGTGAATAAGCGAGTCAATACGACACTCAATCTTATTAAGAAAGAGGATTCTGAAGATTACGTTTACGGTTATGGCTACAATGATATCGGATTCTTCCCGCTGGATAGCATCAATCCGAATACTCATGAATGGGTGATGAATAAGCCCTGCGATCCGTCGTTGCAACCGAGTGGCACTTGCGAACAGTTCTTGCCGCAGTCTCTTTCTATCTTTTGCCCGCCGTACAGATACCAGTACGCATCGACTCAAACGGATGAATTTGGGAAAAATACCGCTCAGCTTTGTGATGAATGGTTGAATCAGGGTGGACCGCGTGCCGCTGATCCCAAGGGTACTGGTTTTAGTGCAGCCTGGCTTGCTATGGAATCTATGATGGCCAAGGGCGACCGGTCCAGTGTACAGCACCTCCGCAATTTCCATTTTACGATGATGGCTTATTCGACCTTCAAGTATGATGCTGCTAAGCAGGCCACGGCTCCGCAGAATCTTGAATTTGTCAGTAGCGGTGATATGTGGGTCTTTGTGGATGGTGTGCTTGTTGCCGATATGGGTGGCGATCACATGCCGGTCCCGAGCATTGTGAGCCTTCAGGTGCTTGCCGCAAACAACCACGGATGCCATGATGGCGAACCTCTGGCTGCAAACGAAAATTGCAAGGGCTCGACTGAAAATGGTGGCTGGGCTGATGGTTCCGTTCACCACTTGCACATTTTCTATGCAAACCGCCAGACGAACGGTTCCGAAATTTACATCCGCACGATTCCTGTAGAACGCACGACGTACCGTGTTGAACCGCTTTCGATGAACAAGTTCGAAGTGATGAAGAATTCTCGCGGCGAAACGCAGAACCGCATCTATATGAACCTTCCGTTTGCGGATTCTACCGTTAAGGCCGTGACTTCGCAGAATATACCGTCGATGATTGTACTCCGCGATGGTGCTGATGGCAAGACAATGGTGCTTGGGCTTTATCTGCTCTCGTTGACAGGCCCGACGGCCAACGAAAACGGAGAACAGGTGTACCAGTTCGAAGGTGTCCTGAAGGATCTTAATGGTAACACTGTCGAGGGCGGGCTGCTTAGCATGGACCGCATTGCCTTTAATGTTCCTTGGAGCCAACAGCTTGAAAATGGAAGCGATGCGGATATGTATTTTGGCGATGTCTGGGCGCAGATGATGGCCTGGTCTAAGTTGATGACGACCTACATCGTTTCTTCGTCGGGAAAACAGGTTGTTCGTTTTACCGCGAATAACGCTTTGAACAAGTTGGTCAGTTCGTGTGCTGAATAAGTTTTTGGGGTTGTAATCCTGAACAACGAAATTGAAGCTCCGCTTTGTTGCGGGGCTTTTATTGTATATAAATTTATTGTAGCATTTCTAATGAGGGGGATGCGTTGTTTGGAGTGTCTATGAAAATAAGCGTCTTGTTGGCGTGTTTTGCCGCTGTTTCCGCGTTCGCTCAGTGGGGCGGCATGGGCGGTGGTATGGGTGGTGGCGGCTTTGGCGGCCAGCAGTCTGGCAACAGTAAGATGGAGTACTCTGAAAAGTTTGCCGACCTGAACTACGTTGGCGACGGAAAAGTCTACCATACAATGGATATCTACTTGCCCAAGGAGGCTAAGGAATCGTATCCGGTGGTGGTCCACACTTACGGTAGTGCCTGGAGCATGAACAATTCCAAGGGGTCAGCCGATCTCAATACGATTTGTGCGGCGCTTCTCAAGGCGGGCTATGCCGTGGTTACGCCAAATCACCGTTCGGCAAGCGACACTGTTTACCCGGCGCAGTTGCATGACCTCAAGGCCGTGGTGCGGTTCCTTCGTGGAAACGCATCCAAGTACAAAATTGACACGTCCTTTATCGCAATGTCGGGATTCTCGTCGGGCGGACACCTTTCGAGTCTTGTGGCGACGACCTGCGGCTTGAAAGAAGGCAAGTCCGGATCGGTGACGGTAGACCTGGTGGGCGACTTAGGTGAATTTACATCGTTCAGTAGTTGCATTGATGCTGCAACACTTTGGTCTCCTCCTACAGATATCTATACGATGAATCCCATCAACAACTTCATGGGGTCTGGAACCTATGAGGGAGCCTTTATCGGTGCCGAACGCGAAGGGAACAAGGACAAGTGGATGGTCGCAAGCTCGCCGTATTACGCCAGCGAAGATGATCCGCCGGTTATCCTATTCCACGGAACGAGCGACCAGATCGTGAACAAGGAACAAAGTCAGGAACTTTACGATTCCCTCAAGAACCATAACGTCGTGACGGAGCTGGTTTCGGTGTCGGGCGGTACGCACGGCGGAAATGAAATGTATGTGCAGGAAAACCTCGACAAGATGACCTCGTTCTTTGATGAAGCCCGTGCGGCAAAGGCTGCTAAAACTCTAGAAACCCCGGAAGATCCGCCGCTCACGCTTTCTGCACGCACGTTCGGTAGGCTCGGGCTGGAAATCCGTGGAAACCGTCTGCACGTTCTCGGCTCGTCGGAAAAATTCCGCTTTGCGGTCTATTCTGCCGTTGGAACCCGTGTTTCGGGGGGCTTTTTCTGCAAGGAGCTTGACTTGTCCTCGTTGCCGGTTGGCGTTTACGGAATTTCTGTCGCGGGCCTGGCTGGAACTAAAAATTTTGTGAGATTTATCAAAAAATAAGGTTTGGGTACGCTTGTAACCAGATTGTCCAACGAAAGTTGGGCAATTTTTTTGTTTATGAAGATAGATTATGATTGGTGAATATTGAAAGGAGTACCCCTATGAAGAAATTCGGCTTAAAACAGTACATCCCGTTGGCGATTTCGCTTTTGACGGCATCGTCCTTCGCTGCTACCGCCTACATCAACCAGATCGGTTACCGCACGACCGACCCTAAGGAATTTGCCTTGGTTGACGGAACTGGCGATATTGCGATTGTTGATGCCGCCGGTCAGACAGTCCTTACGGCAACGCCGAAGGCCGCCACGAAGTGGAATCCGAGTGGCCAGAATGTGCAGCTTGTCGATTTCTCCGAACTCAAGACTCCTGGAACTTATAGCATTACGCAGGGCGGCCAGGTGCTGCGCAACGACTTGAAGATTGCTGACAAGGTTTTCGAAGACGTGGCCAAGGCTTCTCTCAAGTGGTACTATTACCAGCGTGCCTCCATGGCTCTTGAAGAAACGTATGCTGGCCAGTGGAAGCGCGATGCGGGCCACTCCAATCCGACCGCAAAAATGCATAGCTCTACGGGTGCATCGGGTACTCTCAATACGAGCAAGGGCTGGTACGACGCCGGTGACTACGGCCGTTACATCGTGAACTCCGGCATTACCACCTACACGCTCCTTTCTCTTTACGAACATTTCCCGGAATACTTCAACACGCTCAAGTGGAACATCCCCGCCGAAGGGACTCTCCCGGATTTGCTCGCCGAAATCAAGTATAACTTGGACTGGATGCTTACCATGCAGGCTGCCGACGGTGGCGTTTACCACAAGCTTTCGACGCTCCAGTTCCCGGGTGACGTGATGCCTGCGAAGGATACGGAACCGCTTTACGTGATTGGCAAGGGCTCTGCGGCCACGTTCGACTTTGCCGGTGTGATGGCTGCCGCTTACCGTGTGTTCAAGCCGTTTGATGCCGCTTATGCAACCCAGTGCCTCGAAGCCGCCAAGAAGGCTTACGCCTGGGGCCGCCAGAATCCGAATGTTGCGTTCAACAACCCGATGGATGTGGCTACCGGTTCGTATAGCGATGGCAAGCTGGATGATGAATTGGTGTTTGCCGGAATGGAACTCTTCATTTCTACGGGTGACGCTTCTTACAAGCCGACTCTGAATCCGAACGAAGGGAGCATTATCCCTGCCTGGCCCGAAATGTATGGCCTTGCGGTCTACGGTGCTGCAACCCACGCTACAGAACTGGGTGCCGATGCCGAAACCGCGAAGACGATGATTCTCGATATCGCCAAGGAATTTGCGGCTGTCGCCACGAAGGGCTTTGGCGTCGTGATGTCGAACGATGACTTTGTATGGGGCTCTAACGCCGTTGCCGGTAACCAGGGCGTGTTCCTCCTCTATGCCTACTACGTGACTGGCGATCAGAAGTATTACGAAGCTGCCAAGAAGGTGGTGGACTACTTGCTTGGCAAGAACCCGCTCGATATGTCCTTCTTGACCGGTTTTGGAACCAAGTCCGCAAAGCTTCCGCACCATCGTCCGAGTACTGCCGACAAGGTGACGGATCCTGTCCCGGGCATGATCGTGGGCGGTCCGCAGCCGGGTGGCGAAGATATCGGTTCCAAGTCCTGGGAATGCAAGGACTATGTTTCTGGCAAGATGCCGGCGACGGCCTACATCGATGACCGTTGCAGCTATGCGACGAACGAAGTGGCCATTAACTGGAACGCTCCGTTTGCCTACTTGACGGGTGCTATGGAAGCCTTGAACGCCGGTTTTGCTCCGTCCTTTGCTGCCGAAGGTGTGGCCAAGGGCTCTACGGCTCTCAAGCCTGCTGTTTCCAGGGTTCGTCCGTCCGCCAAGACGGCTCCGGTTCTCCGCTTTGACGACCAGAAGGTCTTCATCGAAAAGAACGGTGTGCGTTACAACCTCAAGGGCAAGCAGATCAAGTAAGCGAAAAAAATTCCCATATTCATAGAATGCAAGGCGGCGTCCCTCCCCTGGGGCGCCGTTCTTTTTTGTTACGCGTCATCCTCGAAGTGAAGCGTAGGGGATCCATTATTTTTTTTACAAAACACTTGCTACAGTAATGTTCAAATTGAAGCTCGGAAGGGTGGAACATCACCCCAGTCAACTCTATATTATATGGGCTAGATATATCAGCTTTATTTATGAGGATGTTTGTGAAAAATCAAGCCTTTAAGTTCATTGCGCTTGCCGCTATCGTTGCAGCACCTTCTTTCGCTGCGACTGCCTACATCAACCAGATTGGCTACCGTTCGGGAGATTTCAAGGAATTCGCCCTTGTCGATGGTAACGGCGATGTCGAAATCGTCAATGCCGCCGGTCAGACCGTCCTCAAGGTCACGCCGAAGGCTGCTTCTTACTGGGATGCCAGTGGCCAGAACGTCCAGCTCGTCGATTTTTCCGACGTGACTGCTGCAGGTACTTATAGCATCAAGCAGGGCGGCCAGACGCTCCGTTCCGACTTGAAAATTGCAGACAAGGCCTACGAAGATGTGGCCAAGGCTTCAATCAAGTGGTTCTACTACCAGCGCGCTTCCATGGCTTTGGAATCTTCTTATGCTGGCAAGTGGGCTCGCGCCGCAGGCCACACGAATGCGACTGCCGAACTCCACAATTCCACGGGTGCTTCGGGCACGATCAATTCCAGCAAGGGCTGGTACGACGCTGGCGACTACGGTCGCTATATCGTGAACTCGGGCATTACCACATACACGCTTCTCTCTCTCTACGAACACTTCCCGCAGTACTTCAATACGCTCAAGTGGAACATCCCGGCCGAAGGCTCGCTCCCGGATTTGCTTGCCGAAATCAAGTACAATCTCGACTGGATGCTCACGATGCAGGCTTCTGACGGCGGTGTCTATCACAAGCTGACCTCTCTCGGATTCCCGGGCGACGTGATGCCTGCCCAGGACAACTCCAAGCTTTACGTCATTGGCAAGAGTACCGCGGGAACGTTTGACTTTGCCGCGGTCATGGCTCTCGCTTCCCGAATCTACAAGCCGTTTAATGCCTCCTTTGCAACCCAGTGCCTCGAAGCCGCCAAGAAGGCTTTTGCCTGGGGCCAGCAGAACCCGAGCCGCAATTATGCAGCGAATCCGAGCGACGTTTCGACGGGCGCCTACGAAGATTCCAACCCGAGTGACGAAAAGGTTCTCGCAGGTACGGAACTCTATATCACGACTGGCGATGCTTCTTACAAGCAGTCCGGTTCCTCGGAATATGTCCCGTATTGGGGCGATGTCATGGGCCTTGCCACGTACGAAAAAGCAACGCACCAGGCTGCATTTGGTGGTGATGCTAACGAAGCCAAGCAGAAAATATTGGGCACAGCCGACAACTTTGTGAACCGTGCCGAAAAGGGCTTTGGCGTTGTGATGGCTAAGGATGACTTTGTGTGGGGCTCCAATGCTGTTGCTTCTAACCAGGGCGTATGGCTGTTGCACGCTTACTACCTCACTGGTGAACAGAAGTATTACAAGGCCGCGGTCAAGGTTCTGGATTATCTCTTGGGCAAGAACCCGCTCGATATGTCCTTCGTGACGGGCTTCGGCACAAAGTCTCCGAAACTGCCGCACCATCGTCCGAGTACTTCTGACGGTATCGAAGATCCGATCCCGGGTATGCTTGTTGGCGGTCCGCAGCCGGGTGGCGAAGACGTGGGCTCTGCTGCCGAATGGAAGTGTTCCGATTATCGCACGGGTCATGCAGCAACTGCATATACCGATCAGCGTTGCAGCTACGCCACGAACGAAGTCGCTATCAACTGGAACGCTCCTCTTGCTTACCTCGCTGGCGCTCTCGAAGCCATCAACGCCGGTTACGCTCCTGAATTTGCCGCTGCTGGCGTTGCTAAGACTCCGGCTTCCAGCTCTTCTGCAGTTGAATCCTCTTCGAGCGTTCCGCAGAGTTCCTCCTCGTCCTCTGAACAGGTTCAGTCGAGTTCCTCTGAGGCTCCGGTTGTGTCTTCGAGTTCTGCAGATGTGGAATCCTCGAGTTCGGCTGGGACGACTGCAATTTACATGGCGGTGGATCGCGTGATTCAAAAGGCTGAACCGCGCTTCCGCTTTGATGGTCACAAGTTCTTTGTCGAAAGGAACGGCAAGCGTTTTGACCTGCAGGGCCATCTCCTCAAGTAAACTTTCTCATATTCATAGAATGCAAAACGACGCCCTTGTTCTCCGGGGCGCCGTTTTTTCTAAATTGTCCGTATGATGTCCAGTGTATTAGACAATTTGTTGATGTTTGTTTTGGGGCTATTGGCCTTGAGTTTCCTTGTGACGATCCACGAGCTGGGCCACTTTATCGTGGCAAAGTGGAACAAGGTCAAAGTCAATACGTTCTCTGTCGGCTTCGGTAAAAAGCTGTTCCGCTACAAGAAGGGCGAAACGGAATATTGCATTTCGGCAATCCCGTTTGGCGGTTACGTTGCGATGGCGGGTGAAAATCCGGAAAAGCTCAAGGAAGGCGAGAAACCGGGTGAACACGATTTTATGGGGAAGTCGGTGGGTGCCCGCGCGGCGATTGCTTTTGCAGGCCCGTTCGTGAACATCGCTTTTGCATTTATCCTCCTGATCATCCTCTACATGGTGGGCGTCCAGGAACCCGATAACAAAAGTCTCATCATTGGCTTTGTCACGAAGGATTCTGCAGCCGAAGTCGCTGGCATCCAGCCGGGCGATACCATTACGTCCATTAACGGCAAAGAAACCCAAGGATGGGATGATTTCCGCGAACAGATCGGCGTGAGCCTCGGTGCCGAAGTGATGCTCGAAGTGCATCGCGGAGGTAGTCCGCTTGCCATCAAGGTTGTCCCGAAAGAACTTGTCATTCCTGCGGCCGATTCTACGTCAGAGCCTATCAAGATGGGTATTGGCGACATCGGCATTTATCCGCGCAACCGTGTGATTGTCCGTATGCCGCCCAAGGCCGGTTCCGCTGCTGAAAAGGCTGGAATTATGCGCGGCGACACGATCTTTGAAATCAACGGCGAACATATTTCCCGTTACGAAGATGTCGTGCGCTTGATTGACGGTTCCAAGGGGGCCGAAGTCAGCGTGACGCTTATGCGTGGTGGCGATAAGGTCAACGTGAAAATGACTCCTGCCTATAGCGAAGAATTCAACCGCTATATTGTCGGAATCCAGATGGGCTACGTGATGTTCAGCGAAACGCATTTGGTGCGCCGCGGACCGGTCGAAGCGTTTGAAAAAACTTGCGCTACCAGCTGGAAAATGACCACGAGTATTTTCCGTTACTTTAAGCGCTTGTTCCAAGGTCAGGTGAAGGTCGATGCTTTCTCGGGCCCGGTCTCGATTGTAGCTGTGATGGGCAACGTGTGGATGAGCGGCTTCCAGGATTTCCTGATGCTCCTTGCGCTTATCAGCATCAACCTCGGCGTGATGAACCTGCTCCCGCTTGCGATTACTGATGGTGGCCTGCTTATGTTCCTCGCTATCGAAAAGGTGCGTGGCAAACCACTGAGCCTCAAGACCCAAACTGTCATCCAGAATGTGGCTGCGGCGTTCTTCATCAGCTTCTTCGTGTTCATCACGATTCTTGATTTCGGTAAAATTTCACTGTTCTTGAAGTAATGAATATCCTTGTTCTTTCAGGAAGCCCGCGCAAGGGCGGCAATACGGATTTGTTGGTGGAATCGTTCGTGAAGGGAGCTTCGCAAAAGCATCAAGTCGAAGTCGTTTCGGTTCATAATTATAAGATCAATCCTTGCATCGGTTGCAATTCGTGCTTTGCCCGCAAAGACCACAAGTGCTTTCAGAAAGATGATATGCAAATCGTTTACGACAAAATGGCCAAGGCCGAAATGCTTGTGATTGCTTCGCCAGTCTACTTCTATGGACTGAGCGCCCAGCTGAAAGCGGTCATCGACCGTTTTCACAATCCGATTCGCGATACATTTCACATCCACAAGATGGCGCTCCTCTTGGTGGGTGCTGCGTCGCTCCCGGAACTGTTCGACGGTATCCTCGCGCAGTACAAGCTTTGCCTTAACTTTTTTAAACTGCAAGATATGGGCCAGGTGCTTGTGCGCAGCGCAAAGGACAAAGGTGATGTCAAGAATGGCGATTCTCTTCAAAAAGCTTTTGAGTTAGGACAAAGTCTTTAATGAAACTTTCGAGTGTCACCCCGGACTTGTTCTCTTTGACCACTTAGAGCTTTAGCTCTTATGTGGTCATGATCCGCGAATGGGGACGGGGTCGCCTTACATGTTATATTTCCAATTAGGAGGGAAAATGAAACGCTTTCGTGATTTTATTGGATACCTGTTGGGAGGGATTCTCTTTGTGATGCTCGTCCCGACAATTATGTGGCTTGCATCCGGAATGCCCGCGCTTTGGCCGGTTGACACTTGGCGCTCTATTGTGGCGCCTGCCGTGATGCTTGCAGGGCTTGTGCTGAGCGTCTGGACAATCGTCTATATGCGCAATCGCGGTAAAGGAAATCCGATGGATGCTTTCGGTCACGAAGTGGCCCCGCGCACGCAACACCTGATGATTGATGGCCCGTACAAAATCAATCGCAACCCAATGCTGACTGGAACTCTCGTTTATCTCGTGGGTGCCGCCGTATGGCTGTGGACTTGGCAATCTTGCGCCGTATTCGTCGCCTTCTTTGCGATTATGATGGTGCAGGTGCTAAGCGAAGAAAAACGCCTCCGCCGTGACTTCGGTAAAGAATACGAAGAATATTGCAAACACTCACGAAGGTTTTAAAAAATCACAAGTCCAACAGATTTTTCCCCACAACTTGTTGATCTTGTAATCAAAAATATATATTTCCACTTCGTCATATCGTAATAAGGAGAAAATTATGAAAAAGATGTACCTTGGCTGCGCTATGTTGGCTATATCATTCGCATTGGTTGCCTGTGGCGATGATTCCACCAGCGCTAGCGCTTCGGGTAATGACGACAAGGAAGTTTCGAGCAGCAGTTCAAACCAGCAAAAAACTTCTTCGAGTTCCGAGAAGTCCAAAACGGAATACAAGTGCGGAAAGGAAACCTACGACCCCCAAAAGCAGTTCTGCGCAAAGTGGGATGGTGAAGAGGAAGCCGTTTATAATAAAGTTACCATCGGAGAAGGTGCAAATGAACAGACCTGGATGGCCGAAAACCTGAACTATGAAACAGCGGAGGGTAGCGATTGTTACCACTATGAAGATTCATATTGCAATAGGTACGGTCGCCTGTACACTTGGGCTGCTGCAAAAACTGCCTGCCCTGATGGATGGCATTTGCCCACACTGGATGAATGGAAAAAGCTTGTCACCAATGTGGATGCAAATTTGACTGGTCCATGGAATGAAGATTGGGAAACTGATAACGTTGCTGGCAAGGCGATGAAGTCGAAGAAGGGCTGGAACGGTTCGAATGAGTCTGGTTTCTCTGCACTCCCTGCCGGAGGTATGTTTTTTCTTTCTCGTGATGAAAACGAGGCTACTTACTTCTTGAGTGACACTGAGTTCGACACTGACAATGTCGTGATTACGGCTTTGTTTGACAACTCTGAATCTTTGTTCTTTGCCTACAGCAGTAAGAGCGATGCCCTTTCAGTTCGTTGTATCCAGGACTAGTCATAAACTTACCCCAAAAAGAAAAAAGGTCTGCGAAGGTATCGCTGCCCTTTTTTCATAAGTCGGCAAAGCTCTGTTTTTCTACATTTTCCCCCGTACAAAGATAAGGACTCGCTTATGAATATTCTCGTCGTTGGTAGCGGTGGTCGCGAACATGCCATCGCTCTTGCTGTCAAGAAGTCGCCGATGTGCGACGCTCTCGTGTGCGCTCCGGGCAACCCGGGCATGGCTAACCTCGGCAAGTGCGTGCCGGTGGATGTGGCCGACCCGAAGGCTATTGCCGATCTCGCCGTAGCCGAAAAGATTGACCTCGCGATTATCGGTCCCGAAATCCCGCTCGTCGCTGGCGTGGTGGATGAATTCCGCGCTCGCGGTCTCCGCGCTTTCGGCCCGACTGCGGCTGCTGCCGCGCTCGAAGGCTCCAAGGCCTTCAGTAAGGATATCATGAAGAAGTACGGCGTGCCGACGGCTGCCTTCGAGACCTTCACCGATCTCGCTTCTGCCAAGAAGTTCCTCGCTGAACATCCGGCTCCGATCGTAGTGAAGGCGTCGGGCCTCGCTGCTGGCAAGGGCGCTATCGTCTGCATGACCGATAAGGAAGCAAACGACGCTGTCGAAGAAATGCTCGGCGACAAGGCCGTCTTCGGCGAATCCGGCAAGACGGTCGTGATTGAAGAATTCATGGACGGCGAAGAAGCCTCC
>JBGVAT010000215.1:0-20842 GCA_045224895.1 Fibrobacter sp. | reverse complement strand
CGAACCCGCCAATTACGAGGCTCGTGCGAACATCATGTGGGCGGGTACGGTAGCCCACAATGGTCTTGTGGGCTGCGGGCGCAGTCAAGACTGGAATAGCCACGCCATTGAACACGAACTCTCGGGACTCTATGACTGCGCCCATGGCGCGGGTCTCGCTGTTATTATGCCTGCGTGGATGGAGTATGTGGTTGACCACAACGTGATGCGTTTTGCGCAGATGGCAACACGCGTGTTCGGCTGTCAAATGAACTTTGAAAATCCGAAGGCGACTGCTCTCGAAGGTATCAAGGAGTTCCGCCGATTCTTGCATTCCATCGGTATGCCGATTAACTTTGCAGAACTCGGTGCGAAGGAAGAAGACATCCCGACGCTTGTCGAAAAGCTGAATCCGGGCGACGGTTGGGGCTTTGTTCCGCTCAAGGCAAAGGACGTGACTGCGATTTACACAATCGCTGCCCACGCGACGCTTGATTAAATGGAAAAATTGAAAGAGTAAAAAAAACTCCTCGGTTATGCCGAGGAGTTTTTATGTTATGTGAAAAATGACTGGATCCTGCTCCTTCGAACCTAAGAATTGTAGGGCAGCAAGCTGCCGACAATTCTATATCGACTTCGCTCAGGATGACGTCTTGATTAACTAGTCTTTCAAGCAGCGGAGGCTTGCTCCGAATTCAGGGTCGAACTTTTCGAACTTGGCGATATCCTTGTCGTGGAAAAATACGAGAACTTCGCCTTCGCTTGTCCAGAAGTAAGCCTTCTTGCCGGCTTCGTCAAACTTGCGGTCCTTTATGGGCACATCGCTCTTGGCGAAGTGTGCGCCGCCAGCCTTTGCGCCGAATCCGAGTTCATCCTTGCCGTTTCCGAAGATCGGGGATTCCGGCTTGATCGGATCCCAGCCGTAACCGGCCTTGAGGGCGATACCCGGCTTTTTGCCGGCGACCTTCAACAGCTTTTGCCATTCGGCCTTGCTCGGCATATGGAATCCTTCAAGACAGGCTTTCTTGGCATTTTCAAAGTTGTAGAGGCGTCCCCAGTGATTGCATTGTGAACAAATTGCACCAGAAACGGTGGCGAAGTTCATATTTTCGGCTGTCCAGAGCTGGTCGCCAATGACAATCCATTCATAAGAATTTCCGTCACGCGGATCCTTGTAGCTGCCGCTTGTCGCAGGCGAGCCGTCTTCGTTGAATGTTTCGCCGAAGGCAATCTGCTTGTTCTGCTTGTATTCGGCCTTGGATGCCACTTTGCCGTTCTTGTGGTAGCGGATGACGGTTCCTTCGATGTAGCCGTTTGAGTAGGGCAGTTCCGTCTGGAGTGTGCCGTCCTTGTAGTATTCTTTGGTGAGTCCTTCACGGCGGTCATTCACGAAATTGGATTCGCGTTTGAGCGTCCCGTCGTCGTAGTATTCCTTTTCTAGCCCTTCCTTCTTGTTGTCGACATAGGTGGCTTCGAAGCGGATGTTTCCGTTCGGGTATTTTTCAACGCGGACGTCGTCGCATGCCGTAAAGAACATCGAACCCGCCGCGATGAAAAGGATGAATGGTAATTTCATACAGGTACTCCTTATAGTGTTATTTTTCCCGCAGTAGCGAGAAGCCCAATCATATACAACATTCCATCATAGTAACGCCAAAAACGGTAAGGTACAGAGAGCGCTGCAAGGCGCTTTACAAAAGGCGTGATAAGCGGATCGTCCTTGTCGAGAACCTGAGTTGCTGCGGCGTTCATGGCGATAAGCCCCGGTGTGGCATTTCTCCCTTGATGCGGGTACGGACCACCATCTACGGCATAGTCCGAGAGGTAGGGATTGCAATTATGGAAAAAGTGCAGAATGCGCAGGCAGAGTTCTTTTTCGCTTTCGTCCCCGTGGAAGATGGAATAGTCGAGACTCAAGTTGAGCGCGACACGCCAGGCATCTCCGCTGAAGTTGTTGCTTTCGGGGAACCAGGGCATAGCTTTGGGGGTTCCGTCGTATTCAGCGTAGTCCGGGCAAAGTCCCGTGACGGGGTGGGCCGCCTTTTGCAAAAAGTTTATGCTAGCGTTGGCGACGTCGAACCACGAATTGTCGCCTGTGGCTTCGGCAAACATCCGGTAAAACGCCATCATATGATAGCTGGGATCGGTAAAGTCGTTGCCGAGAACGGGAGAAAATTTGACGAGGTTGTTCTCTGGATCGATCATCGGACCGACAAGCTCGTTTTTGGGCTTGTACTTGATGTCGGTGATGAGTTCGATGGCTTCTTGCCGGAGGTCTTCGCGGTTAAAGTTCTTGGCTGCAAGGAGGAGCGCTGCTGCAAAGAATTCTTCGCTATCGGGCGATGCTCCTGGATCCATCATGGAAAAGTCTGTAGTGTTGACCTGCCATGAAAAGTAGCCTTTGTGAGGACCTTCGTTGTTGCGGATGAACCTTTTGGAAAAATTCCAGAGCTTGTCGAACGTATCTTCGTGGTCTGTCAGCGCGGCGATGAACATGCCGTAACCCATACCCTCGGAGCGAATTTCGTCGTGCCCAATGTCGATGATGTAAGCCATGTCGTCGGACGCTTCGAAATAGATGCGCTCGTCGATGGGATCACCTTCAAAAAGTTTGCTATAGGCATTCTGAATAAGCTGGTCCGCAAAATTGGGACCGTATCCAGCTTCAACAAATAAATCGCGCGTGGGATAGCGTTCTAACATTTTCCTCAGTTCCAATAATCCGTTATTTTTACTTATTTTAAAATAAATAATTTCGTATCTTTTGGTAGGAGGTTACTATGTCAGATGTATTGATTTTAGGTTACGGACCGGCAGGCGTGTCGGCAGCTCTTTATGCCCTTCGTTCTGGGCTTGACGTTCAACTTGTGGGCAAGGACGTTGGCGCTTTGGCCAAGGCCCACAAGATCGAAAATTATTTTGGTTTGAAGGAACCCCTTACGGGTGAAGAACTTGCCAAAATAGGTAAGGAACAGGCTCGTGCGCTTGGCGCAAAGATTGTCGATGATGAGGTGACTGACCTTATGTTCGACGGCTTTGGTTTTGTGGCCAATGGCTTGAAGGGTACTTATCAGGGAAATGTCTGCGTGATGGCCACGGGTGCTGCACGCAAAAAGACTCCGCTCCCGGGTATGGCCGAAATGGAAGGTCACGGCGTGAGCTACTGTGCCGTGTGCGATGCGTTCTTTTATCGTAAAAAGAATGTGGCCGTGCTTGGATCGGGCGAATATGCCTTGCACGAAGCGACTGAACTTTTGTCTGTTGTCGGTAGCGTGACTCTTTTGACGAACGGCGCTGAACTGACGGCTAAGTTCCCGGACGAAGTGAAAATCGAAACCCGTAAAATTGCCGGGCTCAAGGGTGCTGGACAATTTGAAGGTGTTCGCTTTGACGATGGTTCCGAGGCTAATTTCGATGGAATGTTCGTGGCTATGGGTAGCGCAAATGCAACGGATTTGGCTTTGAAGGCTGGCGCTGCGTTCGATGCCGGAAAACTCGTTTTGGACAAGGATTTCCAGACGACCGTTCCGGGGCTCTTTGCTGCAGGTGACTGCACAGGTGGCACGCTCCAGGTGGCTGTAGCCGTTGGCGAGGGCGCTATTGCAGGCCTCGCTGCGATCAAGTACCTCAGAGAACATCGGGAATAGTTAGAAATTAGGAAAGCGGAATTGCTGCGATAGATTGAGTGTCGCAGTGTCATCCCGGGTTTATTCCGGGATCGCCTTTCTTGAAATGATGTATAAATGCGCCGCATTACTTTACTCACGAATCCTGACGTTTGCAATTTGCATTGTCCGCTGTGTTTTTTGAACCAGCGGGCTTTTGCGTTTGGTTTGGGCGAGATGCCTTTTGAAGTTGCGCGGGCGGCTGTTGAAAAGTATGCGGCGGAACGTGACGCTTCGGGGAAGCGCTTGCTGCGTGAGGTCATCCCTTCGACGATGGGGGAACCTCTACTTTATTCGCATTTTGATGAATTGCTGGATCTTTGCCGGGCGATTGAAATTCCGCTGAACCTCACGACGAACGGGACGTTTCCTGGAAAGTGGGGAAGTGACTCCGCGATGGATTTGCTGTTGCGTTCGTGCAGCGACATTAAGGTAAGCTATTTGGCGTCGGAACAGTTTGACGGCTGGAAAGCGAACGTCGAAAAGTTGGTTCGTGTGCGTGATAGGTTGCGCGAGAATGCTGATTGCGCGACGGTCTCGCTGCAAGTGACGCTGCACAAGAAAAATTTGCAGAATGTGCCGGAGCTAGTGTCGTGGGCTTCTGCGATTGGGATTGATCGCATCAAGTGGAATAAGGTGGTGCTGTTGAGTGTTGCTCCGCGAGAACTCCGTGAAATGAGTGCGTTGGATGATGCGTTGCTAGAATCGTTGCGCAAGGAGCTTCGGACGGGAGTGCTTTCTGTTTCGAATGTGAAGCATGAAGGAAGTTTGTTTTTTGATAATAGCGTTGAGCAATGCGCTGTTGGCGGTAAATGCGAATCGTGTCCGTTTGCAGATGAAGTATGGGTTTGGCCTGACGGTCATGATGACCATTGCCCGAATCCGGAACGGAGATTTGTCATTCCCGGTTCGACCGGGAAGCTCCCTCTTGGTAATGAGATAAAGGAATAGAAGGGACTGTTTCGCTTTCTTTAGTCGGAATAGCGAGATGGACGCCTACGGCGTCCGCTGCTTCGGTTCGGTCATATCGGCAAGCTAGCTTGCCGCTGCGACGCTCGCCTCGCGTGCTATTAGACAAACTGCTCACTTACGTTTCGCATTTTGCCCTTCGGGTTACGCCTTGCGGCGTAATCTCTAAATTGCCCTTTGTTCGCTACGCTCTCTGGGCAATTTAGTCGAACTCACTTCGTGAGTTCTCATTAGCGTATTTCAGATATAAAAAGAAAACCACCCTTGTGGGTGGTTTCTCTTTTTATCGGAATAGCGAGATTCGAACTCACGACCTCTTGCTCCCGAAGCAAGCGCTCTACCAGGCTGAGCTATATTCCGTTTTGTTTTTGTCTTGACGCTTCGTCGTTGACGCGCACAATTATAGTTAATTTCGATTCACTTTTAAAGGGGTAAGGGCAAAAAAAGTGAAATTTTTTTCATTATTTTTTCTTTTTTGCGGCTTGCGGGCGCGGCTTGCCGATTTTCATGATGCTGGAACCGGCGTTGTCGGGTTCAACCTTGTAGAAAACGACTCGATTTTTCCATTCGGAGCGCACTTTGCGGTCGATAATGCGCTTGACGTTGCCGTATTCCGGGTTACCGCCACCGTGAATCACGCGCAGAACGCTGAGGCCTGCGATGAGGAGGTCGTCGATGCGGCGCTCAACGGCTTCGGCAGCTTCTTCGGAGGTGAGGCCATGAAGGTCAATTTCATCTTCGGGGTTCGGGAGTTCCCAGGCGGCGGGATTGCGGCGCATTTTCTTGCCGCGTGTGGCGCGTTGCGGTCTTGCTTCGGCTTCGGCCTCGGCCTGGATTTCGGCAAGTTCGTCCTTGTCTTCCATTTGGTGGTTCTTGATCCACTCTAACTGAAATTCTTCTTCTGCATTTAAAGGCATTGTCTTTCCTGCTTTTTAGCGAAATATAAAAAAGCTTTTACCCAATGAAATTCCCGTGGTAATTCCAGCTCCACTGTTCGGGGTGGTCGGCAATCCACGTCTCGACTTCGCGCGCGATTCCTGTGACGAGTGGGCTTTCGGATTGCGCTGCATTTGTGGTGTTCCTGACGTTTTCATCGTACTTTGGCGGGTAATAGCTTTCAAAGCGGATGACGATGCGCTTCTTTTCGCTCCACGTGCGGAATGTGACGATTCCTGCTCCCATTTCGTTTATTTTTTGCGGGAGGCGCAAATAGAGCGTGCTGGGGCGACCGAATAGCGAGACCGTGTTTCCTTTGGTATTTTTGCCTTGGTCGATGACCATCGCGAGAATGCCTTTAGTGCGGAAAAGTTCGCGGATTAGGCGTCCTGTTTCGTCGGGATGATATTCGGTCAGGTGGGGGGCGCTGCGGAGGTCTTTGAGGACTTCGCGAAACGCGATGTCGCCGACGGAATCTGTAATGAGTTGGACGTGTTCACTATAGCGGCAAAGCGCACGGTGCATAAGCTCGAATGCGCCCTGATGGATGCTTATACCGGCAATAGGGGCGTTTTGTTTGGCGCAATCTGCTATGGCATCGCGGATGATGTGTTCGTTCTCGTACACGATCCGTTTTTCGACGTTCTTGAAACGGGCGAGGCCGCGATAGGATTCTAGCGCATTCCAAAAAATGCCACGGAACGTGTCCCGTGCATTTATTTTTGCAATCGCGTTTGAACTTGACTTTTTAGCCAAATATTCCTTTGCGGCTGCCAAGTGCTTTTCAACGCGCCCGTAGGCGCGCTTCTTGTGCAAAGCCTTGTAAATTGGGAAAACAATAGCGAAAAGAGCTGCGTAGAACGCATCCGGTAAACGCAACAGAATGTTGATTAGGAATTTGTACGTTATGACTTGTATTCTGTGCATTCGCTATAAAAAGGAGATGCCCGCACAGTGGCGGGCATGACAAATCCTACTTCCTACCGCCTTCTTCGTACTGCGCCGAAGGCGCTACTCCTCGTCGAATTCCAGGATGTTTCTTCCTAGTTCGCGATCGAAGATGCTCTGCTTGAGGCCTTCGCCAGCGTAGCTGATGGTCGGCGAAATTTCGTAAAGCTTGGCCGGATTGATGTTGACGTGAGCCTTGCGGAGCCATTCGCGGTGGAGCTTGCCGATCATGATGCGTGCGGTCTTCGGAGAATCGTTGCCTTCGGCGTTCTTGACTGGGCTGAATTCTTCTTCGCGCACGACGCCGAACGGAAGCATGGAGCCGAGCTGCGGGAATGCGTCAAAGAGGAACTGTTCGAACTTGAAGCACTTTTCGATGCCGCAAACGGTTTTGCGTGCGGTGTGCCACGGGAGCTTGCTTGTCTGCAACTTGCGAAGTCCGCTGATTTTAAACAAGTGAATGGCAATGTTGCCGCCGTCGAAGGTGAGGCTGCCGTCGGCATTCGTCATATCGCGGTAGTTTTCCGGAAGGTCGCTATATTCGACAACGCCCGGTTTCTTGTTCTGGAAGGCGAAAATGCCGACTTTCTCGTTCGGACCGGCCTTGTGAACGACCTTTGATGCGCTGAGCATATTGCCTTTTTCGGCTAGGGCGCCAATGAAAGCCGGGTCGCAAATGCGGCAGAGGGCGTTATCGACGCTGTAGAGGAACACATACTGAACGCCGCGTTCCACGAGCCAGGCAAGCGTTCCGCTCTGGGCGAGGGCGCGGAAGCAACCGCCGTTTCCATCGGGCACAAGTGCCAAATGGTCTTCTCCGTCGCGGACTGCCTTGCCGTCAGCAGTAAGGGCGCAAATTGTTCCCTGCTGGAAGAATCGAATGTCTTCGCGGTTCAGTCCAAAGAAGTTGTTTTCTGTGAAAAAGTTGACGGTCGCTTCGTGATTGAGCGGGCTCGTCATGATGCACCACGGAATGGCGTGGCCAACGCGGGCGCCCAGGTTGCGCAAACGTTCGGCCTGCAACTGGAACAGACTCTTGTGGCTCGGGAGACCGATGTCGAACATGCCCTTGGGGCCATCGAAACCGAGGCGGGATCCTTGTCCCCCAGCGACGAGGAATGCTGCCACTTGGCCCTTGCCCAAAAGGATTTCTCCAGTCTCTTTCCAGAAGTCGTAACGGAGATCGTCGGTCGCGAGTTTCCACGGCATCGGAGTGAGGTCGGCGGAAACGTTATCGCTCAAGCTTGCTGCGGACTTTTCTGCGTGCAGAGCCTTGAGTTCTTGCCAGTCCTGACTCAAAATATCGCGTTCCAGATTTGTGCGGGCATCGCCCGTCAAAGTTTCAAGATGGGCCGCCAATTCTTGCTGACCCGCAGCGTTCAAAGTTTCTATGATGTTATTCATTTTTTCAAAAATCGCAATTTGGGGTTTTAGGGGAACCCCCTAGGCGAGGGGGTGATGGAAGCCTCGGCTAAGCCGAGGCTGAAGTCAGGGGGAGGCTTCCCCCACTACCTAATACCAAAGAACACAACCATGCTAAAGATGAGCGCGAAGATGCTCACGAGGTGCATACGCCACACAATCTTGGAGTTCATCAGCGGCTTGCTCGGGAAACGTCCGTCCCACTTCTTTTGGTAGTGGTGGTGGAGCGGGGCGCAAAGGAAGATGCGCTTGCCGGTACCCGTAGCTCTCTTGGTGATCTTGAACCATGTAATCTGCATCAGCACGGAGCAGGCTTCGGCAATGATGATGATGCACACGATGGGGAGGAAGAGTCCTGCCTGCACCAAGATGAACATAATACCGATGGCGGCTCCGAAGCCCACGGAACCGGCGTCACCCATATAGATTTCTGCCGGAGGGCTGTTGAACCACAAGTAGGCGAGCAGTGCGCCTGCGATGGCGGTTGCAAGCGGGAAGAGCTCGTCGCAGCCGGGGAGGTACGGAACGCTCAGGTACTGGCTAAAGATGAAGTTTCCGCTCACGTAGGCCACAAGTCCGACGAACACCATACTGGTAAGAATTGGCACTGAAACGAGGCTGTCGAGACCGTCCGTGAAGTTCGTTCCGTTTGCAGATGCGGCGATGACGAACGTCATGAATGCAACGAAAATCCAGTTGGGGAGGTGGATCTGGAACACGTCAATCGGGCAGAATGGGATGGTCAAATCGCCCTTGAGTTCGGGGATGAACTTGTAGCAGAATACGGCAACGACAAAGCTGAACAAGAAGTAGAGGAAAAGTCTAAGAGAGCTAGAAATGCCATCCGCCTTGTCCATGTATTCGGCTGCCTTGAGCTTTCCCTGGTTCACGAGGCGCTTGGCGCGGACTTTGGCCATGTCGTCTGTAGCGCCGACGGCACTGAACAGTGCCAAAATTACGAGAGTCGAGATGGTGTAGCCGTTCATCTGGCATACAAGCAACGAAACGATTTCTACGACGATAACGAGGAGAAGGCCGCCCATGATGGGAGGAGATTTTGTCTTGCCGTCTTTATCGAAGTCGCTGGTGGCATCGAGCCTTTGCAAAAAGCGGATGTACTTGGGCATAAAGAACAGCACCAAGATGATGGAAAGCATGGCGGCGGCACCCGCACGGAACAGACGACCGTCGAAAAGGTCGATATTAGTGGTTTGGTATAGCCAATGACAAAGCATAGTTTGAATTTTGTTATGTTAATTTTTGTAGATGTTCCAAAGTTAAAATATTATATGGATATTGGCATTTTTTCGCGACCTAATAATTGCTAAATTAAAGGGTATGAGTGAAATGCATATCGAATGTCCACATTGCGGAACAAAATTTAAGGTCCAGATTGACGGGGACTTCTCCAATATGATGGTTTTCCCGTGTGCGCAGTGCCAGACTCCCTTGATGTACTATCATGGTGAAATTTCTGAACTTGACCGTGAAGAATTTTCGAAGTTGCGCGAGCGGCTGTCGAAGGTGTTGGACGTGGTGATGAAACATGATAGTTCGGTAAGCGAGGTTGCAAATTCCTTGAAAAAGTTGGTCGATGTGTCGAACTCCCGAGCAGCAGACCGCCATCAGGAAGAACACCCTGCCATTACGGACGATGTCCTGGACACTTTGCAGAAAGATCTCTCCGAAATGGACGTTGATAGCTTCTTGAGCAAACTCTAATATATGTTTGAATTTTTCATCGCTGCGCTAGTCATCGGGATTGCCCCCGGGCCTGATAACCTTTTTGTCCTTGCCCAGAGCGCAACTTACGGAGCGCGTCTCGGTTTTTGCATCATTCTTGGACTTTGCACGGGAATTGTCGTGCATACTTGCCTGCTTGTGGCGGGTGTCTCGGCTTTGATTGCTGCTAGCCCGACGGCGTTTTTTGTGATCCAGTGCCTTGGTGCTGCGTACCTGCTTTATCTTGCGTACAAGAGCTTTGGGGTGAAAGCCGGCGTTGTTCATTTAGACGAGAGACGAGGGACGAAAGCCGAAAGAGGTGTAATCCCTACAATGCCTTCTGCGCGGAGCCTTTATATGCGGGGCATTATAATGAATCTCACGAACCCGAAGGTGATTCTTTTTGTGCTTTCGCTGATTCCTCCGGCTGTGCGCTTGGACCGTCCGATTCATCCGAGCTTGCAGATGGCGATTTTTGGCGGTGAATTTCTCTTGGCGACGATGATCGTTTTCGGGAGCATCGCGCTTTTAGCGGGGACTGTCAAGAAGTTCCTTTTGACCTCGCCCAAGGCGAACCGCAACCTTAACTGGTTCAGTGGTTGCGTCTTTGTGCTGCTTGCCGTTGCCCTGTTTATGGTATAAAAAAACGCGCGTTTTGCCGCGCGTCCTTTGCTGAATAGCTAAAGCTGTTTTTCGATGAGCTTCAATAGTTTTGCGATAGTCTCTTCGGGGCTGTCCTTGGAGTTTCCTCCTGCAGCGCGGACGTGACCGCCACCGCCAAAGACGCCTGCAACTTTGTTGACATCGACAACGTAATTGCTTCGCAAGCTGATCTTGTATTCGCCGTTGACCGGGTAGAGGAATATGGCGACTTCCGTGCCGCTCACTTCTCGTAAAGTGTCGATGACGTTGCTCAGTTCCACCGGAGTCACGGAATAGCGGTCCATGTCTTCGGGGGTGAGGTAGCTGTATACGACTTTCCCGTTCAGGTCCAGCTTGCAGTTCTGCATAACGTATCCGGTGACGATCGTCTGGATGTATGTCCTGGTGTAATATGTTTCGTTGATGATGCGGGTGAAGTCGATGCCCTTGTCCAGCAAGTCGCCGATGGCGAGCATCGTCTTATGCGTCGTGCAGCTGAACTTGAAGGCTCCCGTGTCGTGGACGATGCCCAGGTACAGGCATTCGGCGGTGTCCTTGCTGACTTTTTTCGGGTCGAGTAAAAAGTAAAGAAGTTCGCTTGCGGAACTGGCCTTGGCGTCCACGAAGTTCTGCGTGCAGAGGTTCAGCGGATTGCTGATGTGGTGGTCGATGTTGCAAGTCTTGCGGGCGGACTTGAGGCAGGCTGCTCCGTTGGCGCCGATGCGTTCGAACGAGGGCGTATCCAGGAGGATGGCGAGGTCGCAGGGGGCGTTGGCGCTTTCTTCGTAAATGCTGTTGATCTCGCACGAGCGGGATAAGATTCTGTAGCTTTCGGGGAAGCGTTCTAGGAAAATCTGCACACGGATGGTCGGGTAGTTGTCGCAGATGTAGTTGTAAAGTCCGAGGGTGGATCCCACGCAGTCTCCGTCTGGGCGCACGTGGCCAAATATCGAGACGGTATTGGCTTCTTTCAGTAAATCATCAATCATCATACTTTGGAATATAGAAAGAATGCATTCCGAGTTGCTAAATTTGCATCCATGAAACTCCTTTTTACAGATTTAGATGGCACGCTCCTGACGGACAGTAAGGAAATTTCCGATGTTGATATGGCGGCGATTAATTCGATGATTGCTGCCGGGCATAAGTTCGTGATGACGACGGGAAGGCCTCTTGCAAGCGTCAAGCGGATTGCCGAAAAGTACGGATTTTTGAAGCCGGGCTTTTTCTTGGTGAGTTTCAATGGCGGACTGATTTACGATTGCGGAACGGGTGAATCGATTTTGACGCGCCGCATTTCGGTGGACCAAGTCAAGTTCATTATGGACGAGGCCCACAAGTTGGGGATGCACGCTCATACGTATGCAGGCGACCTGGTCGTAAGCGAATACGAAACCGAACAGCTCAAGACGTATTGCGGTCTGATGCAGATGGACTACATCGTAGTCGATGACATCCGTAAGTATTTTGGCGATAACGGCCCCATCAATGTCGTGATAAAGCCGCCCATCAAGGTGAACATCATTACGCCTTTCGAACATTCGAGTCTGGTGGATTTCCGTGCGAAAATGCGGACTTACACAGCAGACAAACTCTTTGACGTGTTCAGCAAACCTGAGATGCTGGAGTTCTCGCATATGCTTTCGAATAAAGGCGAGGCGGTGCGCTATATGGCTGAATATTATGACCAGCCGATTGAAAATACGGTTGCCGTGGGTGATGAGGAAAACGATTGCCCGATGATCGAGGCGGCTGGCGTCGGCGTCGCTATGGCCAATGCGAGCGAGGCTCCGAGAAATTGCGCCGACTATATCACGAGGCGCGACAACAACCATTCCGGAATCGCCGAAGTCATCGAGAAATTTGTGATGAATTAATAGTGGTTAGTAAACAGTGATTAGTATGCAGGACGGCTTCACCGCGAATATAAATCCTAACCACTGCTTACTGTTTACTACCTACATTCCACTCATAAGTCTCGCGATAATCTCTTCCACGTCCGTGAATGCGCAGAAGGGGAGGCTCACGACTTTTTGGCTCGCTTCTGTGGCGCTTGTGTTGGCGTTGTCTTGAACGAGATCCTTGAAGCACGGTTGCTTATGCAATGGGGCGGGGTAGTGGATGCAGAACGGCACTTCGGCGTTTGCGAGTTGCTTTAAAAATGTTTCGCGGTCTTCAGCCAATACGGTGTATTGTGCGTACGTGCTGGTGTTGCCGCTTGCGATTTTCTGCGGCACAATTTTTGCGCCGTTAGCGCCATCGGCCGCGTTGTTGCGTTCTGCAAAAAACTCATTGTACTTGCGCGCGTTGTTGCTGCGCATCTTCAGTTCGTCGTCCAGGTGGTGTAGCTTTACGCGGAGGATGGCGGCTTGGATGGCGTCGAGCCTGCTGTTCATACCGCAAATTTCGTGGACGTACCGTTTACCGCTGCCGTGGTTTGCAATCAGGCGGATCTTTTGGGCAAGATCGTCGTCCTGCGTAAAGAGCGCTCCGCCGTCGCCATAGCTGCCCAGCGGCTTTGCCGGGTAAAAACTCGTGGTCGAGATGTCACCGAATGTGCAGGCCTGTCTTCCGTCTTGCGTGGCTCCGAAAGCCTGGGCCGAGTCTTCGACGAGCCAGAGGTTGTTTTTGCGGGCGCATTCCTTGATTTTTTTGTAATCTGGGCACTGGCCGAACAGGTTGACTGCGATGATCCCGCGTGTCTTTTCGCTAATCAGCTTTTCGATGCTTTCGACGCTGATCTGGAACGTCTCGGCGTCGATGTCCGCAAATTTCGGGATGCCGCCGAGCCTCATGACGCATTCGGCGGGGGCGATGAACGTAAAGTCGGGGACGATGACTTCGTCACCCGGTTTAATCTCGAGGGCGAGGAGTGCGATTGTGATGGCGTCTGTTCCGCTTCCGCAGGTGATGACGTGCTTTGCGCCGGTGTACTGGCCTAGTTCCGCTTCCAGGGCCTGGACTACAGGTCCTCCGATGTAGCAACCGCTGTCCAGGACGTCTTGTTCTGCCTTTAAAAATTCAGATTTGTAGGCTTTTCGTTGCGCTAGTATGTCGATAAACGGAATCATGGTGTGCAATTTAGCATTTTCCCGCCCCTTGACAAAATCAAAAGCTTTACTATCTTTGTGCTAACATTTTTTAAGTAGGTTTTCACCCGGAGATTTTAAGGTGCCTCAACACAAGTCTTGCAAAAAGCGTTTGCTCCAGGCCGAAAAGGCCAACGCAATGAACCGTTCCACTCGTAGCGCTATCCGTGCTAGCCTCAAGGTTATCCGCACTGCTGCTACGAAAGCCGCTGCCCTCGAAGAAATGCCGAAGCTCTTCAGCATGCTCGACAAGGCTGCCGTTTCTCACCGTGCAGGTTTCTGCGCCAACCGTGCTGCCAACTACAAGGCCAAGGTTGCTAAGGTCATCAACGGCCTCGCTTAATTAAAAAAGCGTAACAAGATTTAAAAACGAACCGATATGCTAAGGCGTATCGGGTTGTTTTTGTTTTATTCATTTTTGAATGTAAGCAAAGCTAGATGCGTTGGTTTGGGGAGCAATAGTCCAGTTTAAACTAAAGAAATCGTCGATTTTGGCTAAAAAAAGCCAATGTTATAAAAATATTTTTTTTGATTTTTGAAGTTTTTTACTAGATTAGTTAGTGGGTTTCAAGGAATTATAATGTCGTCTATTAATTTTGCTACAAGAGAAATTAGTTGTAAGGTTGTTTACTATGGACCTGGTCTGAGTGGGAAAACCACAAATCTCCAGGTGATTCATCAGAAAATGCCTCAGGACAAGCGCACTGACATGGTGTCGCTTGCGACAGAAGGTGATAGAACTTTGTTCTTTGACTTTTTGCCTTTGAACTTGGGCGACATCAAGGGCTTTAAGACCCGTTTCCAGCTTTATACCGTTCCCGGTCAGGTTTATTATAACAGCACCCGTAAGCTCGTTCTTCGCGGTGTCGATGGAATTGTTTTTGTTGCGGACTCCCAGCGTTCCCGTCAGGCCGAAAATCTTGAAAGCCTCCAGAATTTGCGCCAGAATTTGTTGGATTATGGCATGAATCTGGACGACATTCCGTTCGTGCTGCAGTACAACAAGCGCGACATGGATAACGTGTTTACGCTTGACGAAATGAACGAACAGCTCAATCCGGATAAGAAAATTCAGTTCTTCCCGGCAACGGCTCACAACGGAAAGGGCGTCGTGACGACGCTCAAGACCATCGCTATGTTGGTCATCGAAAAGTTTAACGTCAAGCAGGGATTCTTGCGCAAGGCCGCGGCTAATGCCAACGGTGCTGCCCAGGATGCTTCTGCTGCCAAGGATGGCGCTGCGGCTACTGCCGGTGCAAATCAGGGGGCTGCCCAGAATGCGGGGAATGCTGCTCCGCAACAGCCGACTTCACCGTTCCGTATGCCGTCGTTTGCTGCTAAGCCGCAAGCGAATATGGGGAATTCCGGCGGTGCCGGTTCAGGCTTGTTCCAGAAGGGTGCTATGTCTTCTCCGTTTGCCCGCCCGCGTGTGGCGACTGCCGTTCCCAGAATGCCGACTTTTGGACGCACTGTCGAAAAATCGAACCCGTCGGATGATGACGAAATCGTATTGCGTCCGTACAAGCCAAAAGACAAATAGTTTTTGTGGGTGAGTAACTTATGAGCGATTATACAATTTATTCTGATGATGCTAACAAAGTACGTCGCTTGATGACTGCTTACCAGGCAAGCGTCAAGTGCGAATATCTTGTTCTTTGCCATCGCGATGGAACCATCATTGCCGAAGTCGGTTCCCTTGGGTCCGATCTGGATGCGACTCCCTTGGCCGTTTTGAGTATCGCTGCATTTGATTCCTCTCGCCAAATCGGGGTGATGCTGGGCGGCGAAAAGTTCCAGTCCGTTTCGTTTGCGGGCGAGAACCGTTCCGTCTATATTTCTCCGGTGGACCAGTCGCTTTTGCTTGTCCAGGTCTTTAACGGGGGCAGGCTTCCGAACCGCATCGATGACTTTAACCGCTTGCTCGTCGAGAAGCTGGAGGACGCCGTTCCTGCATTTACGCAGAATACGAGCAGTCTTGTCCGCTAGGAGGTGCATGTGGCAGGCAAGTTTCCGCCACTTAGAAACATAAGGAAGACGGCTGTCATTGCGATACTCGTCTTTCTTGGTTTTTTCATACACCGTTTTGTCGCGTTCTTTATTGACGACGACTTTAAGTTTACTGATAATACCGAAGTCGAACTTTCTCCCGCCAATAGTGTCGTTTGTCGCCATATTGTCAACGGGGTCCCGTTCGGTACCGATAGCGTGTTCGAAGAGAACACGAGACTTTACGTTTTTTCGACGGTTGTCAATTCTGCTCAAATTCAAGAAGATTCGCTTTACCATATTTGGTATATGGGCATCGATACGGTTCTTTCGGAACCTTGCAACTTGATGAGCGATGTTTGCAGTTCTATGCTCCCATCGGATTTCGTTGAACTTGGAGAATGGAGCGTGGATTTGGTGGCTGGTCGGAAGTTGCTTGCAAGTAGGCAGTTCCGCGTGGTGACCCCCTCCCGGTAAATTTGTATGCGGATCATTCTCTGTCTGGGCGTGCTGCTTGCCAGTTTAGCCTTTGCGTTGGATGTCGATTCGCTTCCGGTTTGGAACCCTTCAATTCTTGAAAATAAACAGGCGGAGACGCCTCTGGTCGAGGTGGATTCTTCGCGGGCCGAAATCGAGACGCACGGCTACAAGACGATGCAGGTGACCGTGGGCGATGGCGGTACGCAGGTGGATCAGGAACTGCGCCTGTCGATTCAGGGGACGCTTGCGGATAGCGTCTATATTGACGCTCTATTGTCGGATGTGGACCGTAAGGCGGGAGACCAGACGACGGCGACCCTCCAGGACGTGGACCAGATTTATTTTAGGGTGGAATCTCCGCATGTGATGCTCCATCTGGGCGACCTGACGTGGGATGACAATTCTATGGCTTTGACTTCGTTTAACCGCTCGACGCTGGGCGCTATGGCGGCATTGCGCTGGAACGGTTCGGAGGTGAGTGGCGCTTGGGGTACGGACGAAGTCACGCGTTATTCTAGCTCGTTTGCGGGAGTCCAGGGGCAGCGCGAAGGCTATCATCTTGACGGGGCGGGTGATTTTGTTTCGGTGGTCCCGAATTCCGAAAAGGTCTGGTTGAACGGCGTGGAGCTAGTCCGTGACCGCGATTACGAAGTCAATTATGCGGGTGGCCTTTTGAATTTCAAGAACGGTATTATCCCTGGCCCGGATGACGAAATCCGCGTGGACTATGATGCCTATCTGGATAATGAAATTTATACGATGTATGCGGCCCGGGGGAGCTTGCGGCTCGAAAACGTTCACTTTGATGTGGCGGGATTCCATTTGGCAAACGATGTCGACCGAATGCGCAAAAAGACATTGGATAGTGCCGATTATGAACTTTTGAAAAAAGATCGTGGCGGAAAACTGGAAAGTTCCGATTCGTTGAACGAACTCTCTCGTCCAAAGATGTATGAACGCCTGGGGGCAAGGCTCCGCTTGCAGGCGGCTCACCGCTTTTACGCCGATGTCGAAGTCGGGCTCAATCGGATGGACTCCAATACGGTTTCGGATCATGTGGGCGGCCCGAGTGGTCGTGCGTTTAGGTGGTACGTGACGACAGATTCGACGCAATCGATGACAGCTTTCCCGGTCGCTTTTTCGACGTATGGAAATTACATTCAAGAGGGCTTTGCAATATCTGAGTTTGGCGGAAGCGAACGCGATTGGAATGCTTATGCGTTGCGGAACGAGTGGGATCTGGATAGCGCGCGTTTGACGGGCGACTTGCGTCATGACGAACTTGCTCTCCGGATCCGTCTGGGCAAGGACTGGTTTGGTACGGCGCAGTGGGGCTACCGCCGTGGCGATGGCGAACGCTGGAATTCGTCCCGCTCTAAAGTTTCTTTTGTGCATCGAGGGACTGAGGCGACAAGCGAATATGCGGCATCGTATGTTTCAAGTTCGCAAGGTGTTGAACAGAAGCGCTACCAGGGAACGTTCTCGTCTGAATTTTTGCGTGGATTCTTTAGACCGTTTGGCAGTGGCGATTTCCGTTACACCACGAAGGATTCGAACGGAGTAAAGTCTGAACGCGGCTATGCAAAGACGGCTGTCGGTGCGACCCTTAATGAAGATTTGTGGAACGTGAAAGAAATGGTGGGGGTGTTGGATGTGCGTAAGCACGAAATCGATGGAACCAAGGACTGGCGCGATTCCGTAAAGTCCATAACGTGGACGCAGACCGCCGAAGCTGATTTTCGCAAGTTCAATCTTTCGCATTTGTTGCAGTATTCGCATGCGGTGACAGATTCGCTGGGGGCTTCGGATTCGTGGGTGGGCGACTTGACGACGAATTTTGGTGACGATGATATGGGCGTGCAGGGCTCTGTCGCTTATCGTTTTGGAATGACGTCGGAACAGACGTACACGCCTATTTACAAGGCGGTTGCAAAAGGGACGGGCGATGTCCGTTACGATAGCTTGACGGGAACATTTATTGAAGGGGTCGATAACGGCGATTTTGTTTTTGAAGGGATGGGACGCAACGATTCCGTTGGCGCCGTACTTTCGTCGAATGCCTCGTTTGATGCGGCTCTGGAATGGAATCCCGGTGTGTCGCTTGGAATCACGCAGGGCTTTTTGCGCGATATTACTGTTGGCGCCTCGTTCCGAGCCGAAGCCGAAGATACGACCGGAAAAAAAATCTATTTCCCTCCGGTTTTCCCGGCTGGTCTGAAAAAGCATACGGCGGGAACAGTTTCGTGGGAGGCGAATGTCTCCTGGGAACATCCTTTAGGTTTTTCGGCGGAGTATAATCCAAGCGCCACTTACGAAAAGAAAATGTCTTCGATCGGCTATTACGAGGATGTCTTTGACCAAAAATTGACCGCTGGATTTAGAATAAATGATGATCATTTTGTGAGCATCGGTAGCGTTTTTGAAGATGTCCACTTGACCGCCTTGCAAAAATTGGACTGGAACATTTGGGAAATCACGGGAAAATACATTTGGAAGTTGCCGGCTGGATTCCGCCTGGAGCCGCGGGTGCGTTACCGCGATGGATCTGGCGAAGATGACTTGGAAGAATCTTTTGGAGCGTATCTTTGGGAAGAAGAATTGCGCATCGCTTACGAGAAAGAAGGCTTTGTCGATGGGCATGTTTCATTTGCGTCCATACAAATGAACAAACGTGATGGTGTGATTCCGTACCAGATGATGTCTGGTTTTGGTGAGGGCGTGACCTACAGGCTCGAGACGATGGTCTCGGTCGAAGTCAATCGGTTCTTGTCGCTTTCGCTGAGATACATTTTGCGTTTTGGCGATGCGGAATCGAACGTGTTCCAGAAACTTGCTAGCGAGGCGAGGGCGTATTTTTAATGAAGTTTGAAAAATTAAAAATGATGCGTGTTTTCGCTCTTGCAATTTTGAGCCTCTTTGTGGCGGTTTCTTTTGCTTCAGAAAATTGCCGCATCAAGTCGGTCGAATGGACGGGCGAACGTAGCGAGTTCGATGAACTTTCAATGAACGATGCCGTTGGGGCGCCTTGTGAATCCTGGCGTGTGGCGAAACAGAAGCTGTTGCGGTATTACGAAGATCACGGATTCCTTGGTGCAAAGTTGAATGTCGATGTCGATAGTGCTGGCGTGATGAAGTGCGAGCTGGATCGTGGTGCCGGCTGGGTTTGGGCTGGCGCCGAGAATCTCGATTCCGGGGCGACGGATGTTGATGTCTTTAGAAAGTTGACGGGGCTGGATATGGGGGCTGCCGTATCGCTTTCGGACTTGGAACGCTCTGAAAGCAGGCTTGCCCGTCTGGGGTATTACGAACAGACGGCTGGAGTCCGCTTGTTCCGTGATCCAGTACGTAACCGCGTGGTGCCTGCGTTTTCGATGCGTGCTGCCGCAAATTCTTATGCGGAAGGATTCTTGACGTATTCGAGTGATGGAAACGTTTGGGACGGACGCATTGACTTGGCGCTGTACAACATTTTGGGGACGGGACGTGACTTGCAGATGAATGGCTATTCGCAGAATGACGCTCGTCGATTGGAGGGCTTGTATCGGGAACGCTTTATTTTAGGGACTTCGTGGGATGTTGTTCTGCGTGGATTTTTTGAAGATGATTCGCTATCGCGCAATGCACGGATTGAAGTGGGCGTGTCGCGGAACATCGGATTCAATTTTGAAGTTTCGGCATTTGTCGGTATCGGGAACGACGAGAAGAGTTCTTCGTTCGAGATGAAGTTCGTGTCGTTTGACCGCAGTGTTTTGCCGAGAAGCGGAATATCTGCGGATATATCGCTTTCGTGGATTATGGACCGACCGGATTCGCTTGATAACTATTTGCGTTTGGAATCTTCGCTGGTGCATTACATTCCGCTTTACAGGAACTTTATTTTGCGGTATTCGGCTGCGGCGGGGACGATGCTTCCGTCGGGTGGAGCCTTTTCGAGAGACGACTTGTTTGCTTTGGGCGGGCTGGACTCCTTCAAGGGGATGATGTACCGTTTGGTACGGACGCGGGCGTACGGTTTTTCGCAGGCTGCGCTTTTATGGCAGGACGGCTATGACTTGTCGATTGAAATTTTTTACCAGCCGGGACTCTTTAGGCGGATGGCTCCGCTCCATGGATGGGCGCGGGAACACGATTACGGCATTGGGTTTACGCAGTACCGCAAGTCGTGGAGCTTTAGCATTTACTATGCGCTCCGCAACGGGTGCGACTATTTGGATGGGGTGCTTGGTTTTGGGGTGAAGACGCTGTTTTAGAGGCGGGGGACTCGGACTTTGTCGCCGGCGTTGAGGTGCTCGAGTGCGACTCCCGGATTGACGGACTGGAGGGCCGAAAGCACGTAGAAGCGGGGGAGGTTCTGCGTGCCTGCACCATAGGTGCGGCGGAGCAGCTTGAACAGGTCTTCGCCATCATTGACCGTGACTGTCTTGTAAAGGCTCTTGTTGGACGGGTCGGACTGGAGGGCCGAGAGCGCGTTCGTGAACTTCGCGATGAAGTTCTCGTTGGAGTGCTTTGCCGGACTTGCGTCCTGGGTGTGCTTGGCTACGGACTTTTCACTCTTCTGCTTCTGGGCGACATTCTTTTTGCCGGTGACGGTCGGTGGCAGCTTGAAAACTGGTGCCTTGAAGGCGTTCATGGTCAGGTTCACGTCGACGGAATCCTTCCCTTTCTTGACCGGTTCCAATGCCAAAATCGAGTCGAGCGAAGCGATGTAATTGCTGTCAGGCCATTCTTCGAGAACCATGCGTTTGTTGACTTCGATAATTTTTATCGTAGGGTGGTCGTTTTCGCACGCAAGCAACAGGAATGTACAGAGCAATAACAGAAATTTCATACTATAAAAATACTAAAAATGGCCCTGTCGCTTGCCAAAATTCCAAAAAACAATTAAATTTAGGCTCTCAACAATTACTTCACAGGAAGTTTATAATGAAAGAAGGTATCCACCCTAATTATCAACCGGTCGTGTTCGTCGATGCGAATACGGGTAAAGAATACATCACCCGCTCC
>JBGVAT010000214.1:0-21655 GCA_045224895.1 Fibrobacter sp. | reverse complement strand
TCACGACGACGGCGCTTCTTACGCTTGTGAGTCGCAATCTTCCTGCGCTTTCTTTTCTTTCCGCAAGGCATGTTGTATCTCCGTTAAGGGTTAAACAAAAAAATACGCCACCAAATAGAGAAAAAATTTTTCCGTTTGTCAAGGGGTGGGCCCGAAGATTTCGTGCTGTCTAACCTTGCATGTCATTCCCCTACGGGGCTTGACTGCTGCGGGTATCAAATGCGAGTTCACAAGTGACCTCTCGCTTGATACCCTTGCATGTCATTCCCGCCTCCGAGCGGGAATCGCCTTCTTGGTTTTAAAAAAGGAGATGCCCCATCGAGTGGGGCATGACAATGTTCAATTGTGGCTTTTTGAGCGAAATGTGACTACTCGCTCACCATATCCATTGCCTGGCGGATCAGGGCGACGGCTCCGCCGTATTCCTTGGCGCGGGGGCTCTCGTTGCTGAGCATGGCGCGGTACTTGCGGGCACCCGGAAGCCCGGTAAAGAGCCCGTAGAGGTGCTTCACGAGGATGGTGGCCGGGCAACCTTCGGCGGTCTGCTTCTCGACGTAGGGGAGGTAGGCTTCGAGGAGTGCCTTGCGCGTGGCGGGGCGAGCTTTCCCTGCAATAATTTCTGCCGGGTCTTCGCTTTCGGGGCGCACATCGTTAAAGATGCGTGCGTCGGCATCTCGCAGGAACCACGGGTTCTCGTAGGCTTCGCGACCGACCATGACGCCATCCAAATCTTTGAGCTGTTCTTCGATTTGGTCAAGCGTCTTGATGCCGCCGTTGATGCTCAAGTTCAGGTCCGGCATTTCGGCTTTGAGGCGGTGGACGAACTCGTAGTGGAGCGGCGGTACTTCGCGGTTTTCCTTGGGCGAGAGTCCCTTGAGCCAAGCCTTGCGGGCGTGGATAATGAAAATCTTGCAGCCGGCGTCACGCACGGTCTGGATAAAGTCCGTAAAGAACTCCCAGCTGTCGAGGTCGTCGACGCCAATGCGGCACTTGATCGAAACTGGAATCGAGACGGCATCCTGCATCGCCTTGAAGCAATCGGCGACAATTTGCTTTTCCTTCATGAGGCATGCGCCGAACTTCCCGTTCTGCACGCGGTCCGAAGGGCAGCCGCAGTTCAGGTTGACTTCTGCAAAGCCGGC
The DNA here is from genome assembly GCA_045224895.1 of Fibrobacter sp. Lineage (GTDB taxonomy): Bacteria > Fibrobacterota > Fibrobacteria > Fibrobacterales > Fibrobacteraceae > Fibrobacter. Next base: position 20,513 of record JBGVAT010000214.1, on the reverse strand, counting down.
CTTTTCGACAAGCTTGGATGCTTGCGCTAAAAATGTCGGGTTGCTGCCGCCGAGTTGCAAAACGGCGGGGTGTTCAATCGGCTCGTGACCGAGGAACATGTCGGTGTTGTCGCAGTGCAAAAGCCCTGTGGCGACGACCATTTCGCTGTACAGCAAAACATGCTTAGAGAGCAAACGCAAAAAATAGCGTTCGTGACGGTCCGTGCAGTCGAGCATCGGAGCGATTGAAAGTCTACGGTTAAAGTCGATGTTCATGCGCGTAAAAATAGAATTTGCGACGCTTGCTTTTTACGACGGCTTTGTTTCGGTCTTGCTTGCGATGTCTTCGTTCCAGATAATGACCCTGTTGCGGCCCTGTTCCTTGCCTTCGTAAAGGGCCTTGTCTGCGAACTGGATGCACTTTTCGGCACCCTGTCTGCTGTCGAACTGGGCTACGCCAAGTGTGATCGTGACCTTGATTTCACGACCGCCAAAGTAAATTGTCTGGTTTTCGATCTGCTTGCGGAAGCGTTCTGCAACATGCGCCGCATCCTTCAGTTCCGTTTCGGGGAGGAGCGTCAAGAATTCTTCACCACCATAGCGGGCGAGAACGTCGTACTTGCGCAACAGGCTGCGGATCGTGCTTGCGACCGCCTTGAGCACGGCGTCGCCGGCGGCGTGACCGTAAGTATCGTTCACATCCTTGAAGTGGTCGATATCGATAAAGATGATGCTGAAGGACTTTCTCAGGCGGCTTGCGCGGTCCACTTCCTTTTCGATGGTCCTGTGCATGTCGCGACGGTTCGGCAGCTGCGTGAGTTCGTCGGTTCTCGAAATGATGTCCAGCTTCTTGTTCGCCTGTTCCAGTTCGTAGGTGCGCTCGCGGACTTCCTTTTCGAGCTGTTCCCTGTGGTTGTTGAGTTCCTGGATCTGCCGTTTGATCATCTCGTGCATCTGGTTGAACACCTTGGCGAGTCGGCCGATTTCGTCCTGGCTTCTCTTGGCGTTGAACTTTTCGATGTTGAGGTTGCCTTCGGTAATCTGCGAAATGTGGTCGATCAAGTCGTTCAGCGGCTTGCACACAATCAAGATCTGCCAAAGGGACACGAGCAAGATGGCGATGATGGAACTGTAAAGGATGATGCGGCTCACGTGCTTCACGGACGAAACCTGGGCGTCAATCTCGGACTTGGGCTGCAAGGCGATGAGGCCGAGGTCGTAGGTGGGGTTGAACGTCCTGTTGATGAGGTAGGTCGTCCCGTTTTCGAGCGTGAGGAACTGCACCGTGTTGTTCTGGTCCTGCTTGATGTTCATGTCGCCGAGGCCCAGTTCTGAAATCTTGTGGACTCCGTCGAGCCAGGTTCTCATGTCGGGGTGGTAGAGAATTTCGCCTTGGCCGTTGCATGCGATGAGGATGCCGTTCTGCCCCACCTTGTATTCCGAGAAGAACTTCCAGAGACGTCTGATGGAAAAGTTCGAGACGAGTCGTCCGTCGCCGTGGGCACGGTCCGAAACAACCACGCCAAAGGCGCGCTTGGGAGTACCGTCAGAATCGCGGTACCAGGGCGAGATGGTCGGACGGTGCGGCGAAATCCTGTTGAACTCGATGGGGTAGCTGATCTTTGCGGAACCCAGCATGGAGTTGTTGCAGATAAGGTTGTAGTTCCTATCGAATAGTGAAATCGATTCGCCCGAAATGAACAGCGACGAAATGTTAAAACTTTTGAGATAGCCTGCGGCTGCAAACTTATCCATACTCTGGATTTCGGAGGTCTTGGCAAGCAGTGATAGTCGGCTTGCGAATTGTTCCATTTCGTTGTTGGCCGTGTTCGCAAGTTGCTGCAGCTGGGTTTCGTTGGTGTCGTAACTCAGCTTGAGCGTCGTCTTCATCTGCCTTTGCGTAAAGACATATGTTCCGATCATCACGATGACAAGCATCGAAACTATCAAGAGCAGAAGACTCTTGATAATGATACTGTTCGTGAGACTTGAAATTTTTAAGCTACTCATGGCTTTATCGGGTTTAAAGTTTTTGAATTAGCGTTTCTTTCTGCGGTTGAAGGCGAAGATGAATCCTACAAGCACGGCAATCGCGAAAATCCACGGCGTACGGCTAAATCCTGCGTCCGCATCGGCAGTCGGTTTCGGCTGCTCGGTAATGTGGCGGTTGCTGTCCTTATCCTTGATGTGGAGAGCCTTGTGCCAGGTCGAACGGAACTCGGCAAATGTCAGGTCGTCCGAATTTCTGTGGTTCAGGCGCTTGTTGATTTCGTGCGAGTAGTTGATGAGGATTTCGTAAATTTTTTCTTCGGAGTAGAGTGCTGGAATATCGAGATGATCCCAGATGGCGCCGAACATAGAACCGAGAATCTGTTCGATGTCGCCCCATTCAGGAATGGCGGTGTAGGTCTTGCCGGCGTCGAGCATCGTGACGATGGTCCTGTAATCGTCGTCCTTAGACCATTTCTTAAGAACCTTCTTCGATGTTGGGAGCATACCGATTTGTTGCGTGTAAGCATTCAGGTTCTCGTCGTTCGTGAGGTACAGCAACAGGTCGAGCGCTTCGGGTCTTTCGTTCTTGGTCGGGATGGCGAGGTTGCTTCCGCCGATAAAGCAGATGGATCCGTCGGTCCCGGTCGGGATGGGGAGTGCCATGACGCTGTCCTTGCCGATTCTCGTGTTTGAAAGTCCGCCCTTCACGCCTTCAAAACGCGTCTGCATGATGACTTCGGACGTGTTCACGATAAAGGCAAGTTCGCCCGCGTTAAAGTGCTGCACGATCTGTGCTGTGTTCATCTGGAGGGCGTCCGTGTTGACGAGCGTGTCGAGAACAAAGCTCAGGTACTTGGCGATGCCGTAAATGGTCTTGTCGCTAAGGATGTTTGACTTCCATTTGCCGTTCTGGTCTTTCGAGATGAAGTCTCCGCCGTTGCTCCAAATCCAGGGAGCGAAATTGTGGGGTAAGTTCCAGTCGCTTTTACCCGGGAATGCGAATCCGTGGACCTTGGTGCCGTCGTCAAGTGTTTCGCGATTGTTGTTCACCTTGCGGACGGCGTTTGCAAAATCGTCGAAGGTCTTGATTTCGTCAGGATTGATGTTGTTCTTTTTGAGGATACGCTTGTTGGCAAGAATTGGACGGATGTCAATGAACCACGGGACAGAATAAATCGTCGTGTCTGAATCGATGCGGGTCGTGTTCCAGCTGACAGGGACAAATCGGCTGGAGTCGATGTCTGCAAGCCACGGGTTCAAAGATTTGATTTCGCCACGGGAGGCAAAGTACGGGATCCATGTCGTGCCGAGCTGGAGAACGTCCGGAGCATCGACGCCGGTGGCAAGTGTTGTCGAAATGCGGTTCCAGGCTTCGCCCCAGTCGAGAACGACAACCCTGGTCTTGATTCCTGTCTTCTTGGTGAAAAGGTGCAATCTCTGTTCGAGCTTTTCTTGCGGGGAAGCGCCGTTCGGCATAATCCAGACGGTAAGGCCTTCTTGCTGTTTAGGGGCAGGCTTTGCCTGCGGTGCCTTTGCAGCAAAAATGGACGAGACTGCAATCGACATGACGATACTTACAATCTTGGTAATCGTTTTCATAGAACGTACTCCTTTCCCAAATCAGCTAAAATATATTCTTGTATGATATTTGTAGATTTATAAAAAAAATAACAGAAAATAAAGAGAAAAATTTAAAAATCTCGAGAGAGGAGCGTGAAAATGCTGGCTGTTTTTGGGGTTGTAAGGCGGAATGGCCGGATTTTAGTGTGCAAAAGACCTTCTGGAGGAGCTTTCCCGGGTTACTGGGAATTCCCGACGGAAGCCCTGGAGGGTGAAGAAACTGCCGAAAATGCCTTGGAAAGGGCGTTTTTTGAGCGTTTGACGGCTTGCCCGAAGAGTGTAAAATCGCTGGGCGCCGTGGATGCTTTTTATGGGGAGGATGTCCGCCTGCTGGGTTACGAAGTGGTGCTCCGGAAGAATTTTTTCCAGCTGTACGGTTACGAAGATTTCCGTTGGGTTAAACCTCGAAACCTAAAGCACTTACGCATGCTGAGGCCTTTTGTGACGTTCCTCACGTAAAATATCAATGTTTAGTTTTATTTACGTGGCTGGAGTGGTTTTCCCGGTAGCCATTTAGTATGGTCTTTCTTATATTTTTAGTAAATCAAAAAGACAACTTATTATAAGGAGTTTATAACTATGAAAAAAGCTATGCTCGCCCTCCTCTGCGCTGGCATGATCGTCCTCTCTGGCTGCTATGGTAGCTACGGTGCCTTCCACTGGCTCCACAAGGCTATCGGTGGCATTTCCGGCAACAAGTGGGTCAAGTCCTTGGTTCACTTCATTGCTACTCCGATCTATGGCCTCTGCTTCGGTGTTGACTGGCTCTTCATCAACACGATCGAATTCTGGACTGGCTCCAATCCGCTCGCTGCTGGCGATTCCTACTACGAAAAGGACGCTCAGGGCAACTCCGTTGCCGCTGTGAAGAACGAAGACGGTACGCTCTCCGTGCAGTTCACTTCTGCCAAGGGCGAAACTGCCAACCTCACTCTCCAGCGTGACGAAAACGTTGTCCGCGCTCTCGATGCTGAAGGCAACCTTGTTGCCCAGTACGAAATCGAAAAGTAATCGAAGCTTAAAAGAAATTCTTTTACTTGTTACCCCGGCCTTGGCGCTGGGGTCTTTTTTTTAGCAGTCTTCCCGGCACCTCCACTGTAAATTATATATACTTACAGTATGCAAGGTAGGGTTGTTTCTAATAGTTGGTGCTGTGGCCTTAGGGGAATTGTCGTAGCCATTGCTGCGGTGTTCCTTTGCGCCTGCTCCGATTGTGACTTGAGCCGAGGCGACGACGCTCTTCGCATCGGGGATTACGACCGTGCCGTCACTAGTTTCTCAAAAGTCCTGGACCTGAAACCTGCGGACAGGGATGCACGCTACGGGCTTGCGATTGCCTATTACGCCATTGCCGAAGACAAGGAACGCCTGAAGGAGCGCACGTATGCGCTGTGGGAACGCACGGTTCGCGAGTTCAAGATTTTGTCTGTTGTGGACACCAGCGAAAAGATCAAGCCGATGTATTCGACGGCTCTTTTTTACTTGGCCCGTGCGATGCTTTCGGAAAATGGACAGGCGAAGGTTTTGTCTCTTTTAGACCGGTCAATCCAGCTGGACCCGAGCAATTATTTTAGTTACAACCTCAAGGCGCTGATTCTCGGTGGCCAGGGCGATGTCGAAGGTGCAAAGAAAATTTATGCGTACATCGTGACGCGGGAACCCAAGTTCGCTTCGGCTTACGTGAACCTCGGAAATCTTTACTGGAACGAGCGCGATTACGAATCGGCGTGGGACATCTGGTCGATGGGGCACGAGGCGCTACCGAACGACCCTGTGCTTGCCAAGTGGACAAAAGTGGCTGAAGACTCGCTCAAGGCAATGGTCTATTCGGGTAAGCTATGAGAAAGTCCTGCGGTTCGCTTCTCGATTCTGTGACGGGGGGCGCCTTGCTGCATCATGGCGGTGAGGCCTCCGTTTATCTGTTGAATGTGAGTGGCACTCCGTATGTGCTGAAGTGGTACGGAAACGGCTATTCGTTTGACGAACAAGCTATAGAAAGTGCTTGTAAGGTTCGCACACCAGGATTGTACCGCATTGAAGAATGGGGACGCCGTAACGAGACGCCTTACCTGATTTATGATTATATCGAGGGGGTTCCTTCGGACAAGCTCGGGCGCATACCGGTGGCGGTCGCTCTTTTCGCGCTCCGTCAGGTCGTCTCGACGCTTTCTGCCTTGCGTAAACAGGGCGTGTCGCATGGCGACTTGAGCCCGGCGAATGTGATTTTTGCAACCGGTGGCCGTGCCGAATCCGGTGCGAAGAATGAGGCAAAATCCGGCGGGAACGGCGGACTCCGTACGGTCCTCATCGACTGCGGGATCGTTGGTCCCGGAGCGCTCGCCTATGCGGCGCCGGAACGCTTCCAGGGGAAGCGTCCCGACGAAAAGAGCGACCTCTTTGGCCTTGGGCTTTTGCTGTACCGCTGGATTGCGGGCGAAGACCTCGTGCAGGCCGAAGGTTACGAACAGTTTGCAGAACAGATGGCGAATGTGGCCTCGTTCAACATCTCTGAAAGGCTTTATGCGACCGGCGCTTTTGACCATGCCGAGGGCGCGTTGCAGCTTTCGGCTCTGGAACCGTTGTGGGCCGGGCTTGTTTGTTCCGATGCCTCGGATCGCGTCGAGGATCTGGACGAACTCGACGAACTTTTGGAAATTGCTCTGGACAAAGTTGGCCACGGCGATGTGGCGCTTGCGTCGTGCATGGCGCAGTTTGCAGAAGCGCATTTGGCGCCGGCGAATGGCCCTTCAAATGTGGCACAAAAAGTTCCGGACGGTATGGAAACGACGCTTCCATTTGTCGCGAAAAAGAAAAATAACAGGCTAAAATGGGGCGTTTTGGGCAGTTTGGTGCTTATATTACTTTTGATGGTCTTGTTGCTTACGAGTGGAACGATGCGTTTCGGTATCGACGCGACAGGGGACCGGCTTTTGAAACGGTCGAGGAACATGGATACTTCTGTTGAAAGCGAAAAAGCTCCGAATTTGAAAGTCGACAGCTTGCTTTTGGAACTTCCAGTACCTTCTGCCAAATAACTCTTTAACGATACGGGGCTATGTTATGAAATCGGAATCTATGCTTGCCACAGAAAAGATGCTGGACGTGGTCAAGACGCTTTTGGACGAAGAACAGCCGCAGGCTCTTTTCCCAAAAATTTTGGAAGTGGCTAAGGGTGTGTTGCATGCCGATGCCGCCGTCCTCGAAATCGGTGGTGAAGAACCGCTCCGATTCTCTAATCCCGAAAATGTTTCGATTTCCATTTCGGCGGTGAAGCTTGCCAAAAGCGAAAAACGTGCCGTTGTCTGGAACCAGCTGGACGACGAATCGGCGGATTTGTCCAAGTCGATTGTGCAGAACCAGCTCACAAGCATCATGGTTTCTCCGTTCCGTACGCCGGATTCCGAGGCGGGGTACCTCTATTTGCAGCGTGCAGCCCGCAAAGATCCGTTTACCGAAGAAGACAGCGAGCTTTTTGATTCGTTTGTCGCTGTCTGCGAAAAGTTCGCCTTTGCCGCCTATGACCGCCTGCGCGACAAGGAATCCCTCGATGCGTTGAAGAACGTCGTGCGTCGGGACGGGATTGTCTATTCGTCCAAGGTCATGGTCGATGTCGTGGCGATGGCCGATAAGCTTTCTCCGCTTCCGCTCCCGGTGATTATCCGTGGCGAAACCGGAACTGGTAAGGAAGTGATTGCCCGTTACATCCACAAGCATAGCCCCCGCGCCGAAAAACCGTTCATTGCGGTCAACTGCGGCGCCATTCCGGAACACCTGATGGAATCGCTCATGTTCGGGCATGCCAAGGGCTCGTTCACGGGTGCCATCGAAAACAAGAAGGGCTTTTTCGAAGAAGCTGATGGCGGTACGATTTTCCTCGATGAAATCGGCGAACTCCCGCTCAACATGCAGGTAAAGCTCTTGCGCGTGTTGCAAGAAAAGCACATCACGCGAGTGGGCGACAACCGCGAAATTCCGGTGAACGTGCGCGTCATTAGCGCAACCCATGTGGATTTGGAAGAAGCCGTGCGCGAAAAGCGATTCCGCGAGGATTTGTACTTCCGCATCCAGGTGCTGCCGCTCGAACTCCCGCCGCTGCGTGACCGCGGTCAGGACGTCATCTTGCTTGCCGAAAACTTTATTGAACGTTATGGTGCCGAATACGGCCGTGGAAAGTTCCACCTGAGCCGCAATGCCGAAAAGGCCTTGCTCGGTTACCATTGGCCGGGCAACGTGCGTGAACTCGAAAACCGTATCCAGAAGGGTTTGGTGCAGGCAGTTCATGGCGTGATCCAGCCGAAGGACTTGGGGCTTGACGATATGCAGGACCAGGCGAAGGCCTCTCCGCGTACGCTCAAGGAAGCCCGCGAAGCGGTCGAACGCGAAGTCATCTCCCGTGCGCTCAAGGACACGAATGCAAACCTCACGTTGGCGGCGACCATCCTGGGCATTGACCGCAAGGTGTTGCGCGAAATCATGGAACGCTTGAATTTGAAAAAAGAAGATTTTAAGTCGTAGTGTAAAAGGTGTTTGGATATATGATGCTAAAAATAAGGAGATTGTCCATGAAAAAAATCGTAGTGGCTTCTGCGATGATGGCGTCTGTCGCTATGGCGAACGATATGGAATCTCGTCCGGAGGCTAGTGTCCCGACGCCTGTCGAGCGTCATGCCGCTATCGACAATGTTCCGAAACTTTCGGAAAAAGAGAACGTGGATTGGCTGAGGTTGCGCGAAGAACGTCGTGCGGCCCGCGAACAGATTCTGCAGAACTTGAGAGAAAATACGGCTGCCGAAAAGAATGCGGTGCGTAACACAAAGGAGTCTGCTCCTGCCGTCCCGGAAAAGTTTGCCGGAAAAAGCGAGGAAATGCCGAAGGACGATTTTGCTCGTGAGCAGATGCGTGAACAGCAGGACGAAAACCAGTGGATGAAAATGCAGACCCCTCCTCCATTTGTCGGTCCGATGAACAAGTTCGATCCGAGAAGGGGTAAAGACTGGAATCAAGGTCGTCCGTTCGACCCACGTAGAACCGAAAAGGTTAAAAGGGGAGATTGGCCCAAGCGTGAAGATTTTGAAAAGGGAAACTCTTCGAGATAGTAAATGGTTCGTTGGGTTTTCTTTGTTATGCTCCTTGTGACGGCGCTTTTTGCCGAAACGCAGCAGGAGGCGTATTACCGCGCGATGAAGGCGGAAGAGGCCGGCGATATTGCAGCCGCGTTAAAGGCGTTTGAAGAAGCTGCCGCGCTGCCGGGTCCGTATACCGAAGAACTGCTCACGATTATCCGTGATTACAACGATGCGTTGGGGATAACGGGCGATGTTCCTGCGAGTCCTGCAAATCCGTGGGAGTTCCACGTTGCGGGAGAACTGGGTCTTTATGGCTTGCATTACAAAGAATCCGGTATGGACGAGGGCGAGTTCGGTGGCGAAATTTTTTTGAACGTGAACCCGTATTGGGATTATACGTCCGGTTCGCTTTCGCATACGTTTGGGGCTTCGGTGCAGGGCTCCTATTTTATGAATAATGATGATGTCACTGTACTCGATACGAATGATGTGACGTTTGTTCTGGGGCTTGAATACAAGCTGATGATGCACACCTTCTTTTTAGATGTGAGCTATGAGCTGAATATCCAGGGGAGCGATCTCTCGTCGGATTTTTACGTGGGTGCCGAAAAGAACTGGTTCCGCTTCGAAAAGCAGCGCGTCAGCACTATGGCGTGGGCCTATTACAATACCACGGGGCCGATGGCTTTTGCCTTGTATGGGGCGTGGTACAGGACTGTTGTTGAAGGCTGGAATGGGACTGTTTATGCTGGTGTAAAGTATACGGCTGATTCCATATATGATTACAAGAGCTATTTCCGTTCTTATTATGCATCGAAAGAAGATTCCACGATCTCGGTCGGGAATCCTGTGTATAGCGATGTCTTGTGGAAGTGGCTTGGCCCTGTATTGAATACCAGGGTTTCGTATAAGTTTAAGAACCGCATCTCCGTTGATGCTTTTGCGAATTTGTTCTATGGCTTTGCCGTCGATGGACCTGACGAGGACTATGAAAAATTCAAGAAGTTCAATGCCATCTATGGCATGCAGGTGTCGTGGAAACATTGGATCATGCACTATTACCTGGGGCTGGAACGCAATGTCAAACGTATGAGCATTCCTCAGTTCGGTAAGGGCATCTATAGCGAACGTACTGCCGTCACTAAGCTAAAACTCGGCGCAATGTGGGATTATTAGCCATTTAGGCGCCGAGGGCCACGGAGCAAGATTTTGGTGTCATATGGGAAAAACGAAAGAGGCAAGCGTAAGCTTGCCTCTTTTGCGTGGAGATAGTGGGAGTCGAACCCATGACCTACAGATTGCGAACCTGTCGCTCTACCAACTGAGCTATATCCCCATAGCTATTTGTTAGCGGGGAGAATATAGCTAAACCGTGTTTTTTTGGCAAGTGACTCTGTTTTTTCGAGGCTGAAATGCAAAAATGTATTGCGGGGTGTCTAGACCGCTATTGGAGGTTCTTGTTTTTGACAGTATTTTTTCTATGTTATTTATAAGAATTTGTGTTAGGTTCGTTATGATGGTGAAATTTTTATCCTTTGTTGCCGTAGCCTTCTTGGTGGTGGGGTGTTCGATGCGCCCCCCTTCTGCGGGCGCCTTCATGGCGGCGTATCAAAGCCGTTCTGATTCTTCTGGAACGGTGCTTGACGGATCTTTTTCGGGGTATGCGGCGTTTTCTCCTAAATCTGGTACGACTGCAGATGATTCTTCTCGCCTTGACAGTTGGAACGAGGTTGTGGGGTACGAATGGAGAATCAATGAACGAGTCAGTGTTTTTCACTTTATAGATCATTTTGAGATTGGTTGTGGCCTTGAATTCATGAATCCTTATGTCACTATGGGATTTGCTTCGGACCATTTCGGCTTGATTGGCTGGACTGACTGGGGTGTTTTTGGAGCCTTTTTTAAAAAGCCTGAAATGATTCGTGGCGGTGTGAGCCTGATGGAACAAATTTCCCTCACGCCTAAAATGCACCTCGGGTTGACCCAGTTTGCTTCAAGAACGAGGGCCTACTATTGGGCCGGGGATGATGAATTCCGTGAACCCTATCCCTATAGTTTTATTGAGTATGGTGGTGGAACTTACTGGATGTACGAAGTGAAAACTAGATTGCGCGTGAATTTGGAATTTAGGTACAGCTACGATGTGACATTCAAGGGCCATCGTTTGGCGCTAGACCTGGATTTGCTGATGGGCGTAAAATAGAATTGATTTTCTATTCAAATGTTCACTATTTTTTAGACGGCTTTGCCGTCTTTTTCTATATTCAGGCGTATGACGAAATCCATAGTTATCCGTGATGCGCATGAACATAACCTCCGCCATGTCGATTTGACGATTCCCCGCGACTCGATTGTCGTGGTGACTGGCGTTTCGGGCTCGGGCAAGTCGAGCCTTGCCTTTGATACGGTGTTCCAGGAAGGGCAGCGCCGTTTTGTCGAGTCGCTTTCGGCGTATGCGCGCCAGTTCATCGGGCGTATGAAGCACCCGGATGTGGAAAGCGTTCGCGGGATTTCGCCGACGATTTCGATTGACCAGAAGACGGTGAACCGTAACCCGCGCAGTACGGTGGGTACGGTGGTCGAGATTTTGGACCATTACCGTTTGATGTTTGCGCGCCTCGGCGTTCCGCATTGCCCCAAGTGCGGCAAGGTAATCCAGGCGCAGTCGGTGGACCAGATTGTCGATAACTTGTACGCCAGTGACGAAAATAAAAAGATTTTGGTGATGGCGCCGATTGTGCAGGAGCGCAAGGGCGAATACCGCAAGGAACTTGCGGAACTCAAGGAAAATGGCTTTGTCCGCGTACGCGTGGACGGAACGATATACAGGCTCGAAGAAGTGCCGTTGTTGGTGCGTTATGAGAAGCACACGATTGAAGTGGTGATTGATCGCTTGACGCTCGAACGCAAGAATATGAGCCGTTTGCGTGAAGCGATTGAAGGCGCGTTAAAGCTCACGGACGGAAAGCTCGTGTCGTTCTTGCTGACATCGCAGGAGGCTGGCTCGGATGGTGCCGCGAAGGAAGAATACCGCTTGCAGGGTACGCAGCTCGCTTGCCCGAAGTGCGGAATTTCTATCCCAGAACTTGAACCGCGATTCTTTAGCTTTAACGACCCGAAGGGGCAATGCCCCGCTTGCAAGGGTCTTGGCGAAAGTTGCGAATTTGACATTAACTTGATTGTGCCGAATCCGAATTTGTCGCTGAAAGAGGGCTGCCTTGCTCCGCAAAAGAAGGATGACGGCTGCATCATCTTTAGCGATTATGGCTGGCGCAATTTGCGTACGATTGCAAACGAAATGCACTTTTCGCTCGATACGCCGTGGAACAAGCTCAAGAAGGCGCAACAGGATGCCGTGCTTTACGGGACTCCGAGCGGGAGCGAACGCGGTGTGGTGACGATTATGCAGGAACTTTGGGACATGTGGCATATTTACCACTTCCGAAAGTACATGCAGATTGGCGTTTGTCCGGAATGTCACGGAACGCGAATCAACCGCATTGCGGCTGCTGTCGATTTCCACGGTCATAACATTTGCGAAATGACGGAATGGTCCGTCGAAAAGTCCGTCGAGTTTTTTGACAAGCTCAAGTTGAGCCCCAAGGAACAGCGCATCGGTCGCGAAGTGCTCAAGGAAATTCGTGGGCGCCTTGGGTTTTTGAAGGCGGTGGGCCTTGGCTATTTGGACATTAGCCGCAAGGCTTCGACGCTTTCGGGCGGTGAGGCGCAGCGTATCAGGCTCGCAAGCGCCGTGGGTGCGGGCTTGCAGGGCGTGCTTTATGTGCTTGATGAACCGAGTATCGGGCTGCATCCACGTGACAACGATAAGTTGCTCGAGATGCTCGAGCGCTTGCGAGCCCAAGGCAACAGCCTTCTCATCGTGGAACACGATGAGGATACGATGCGTCACGCGGACTGCGTGATTGATGTGGGCCCTGGCGCGGGTGTCGAAGGCGGACGCATTTTGGCGGCAGGCACGGTCGACGAACTCGAAAAGAACAAGTCGTCACTTACGGGTGCGTACTTGAGCGGTCGCAAGTCGATTGAAATCCCGTCGCAGCGCTTGAAAATTGATGCAAAGACGCCGAAGCTTAAGATTTGCGGTGCTTGCGAAAACAACCTCAAGAATGTCGATGTCGAAATTCCGCTTGGCGGAGCGTTTACCGTAGTCACGGGTGTTTCGGGCTCGGGCAAGAGTACGCTTATCAACCAGATTTTGCGCCGTGAACTTGCGCGTGTGTTCTACAATTCCGAAGAACCGGTCGGCAAGTTCGACCATTTGGAAGGTCTCGAAAACATCGACAAGGTCATTGAAATTGACCAGACGCCGATTGGACGCACCCCGCGCAGTAACCCTGCGACGTACACGAAAATTTGGGACGATATCCGCGACTTGTTTGCCGGTATGGAAGAAAGCAAGGTGCGCGGGTACACGAAGAGCCGCTTTAGCTTTAACGTGAAGGGTGGCCGCTGTGATGCTTGCGAAGGCGCGGGCGTGAAGGTCATCGATATGCACATTTTGCCGAGCGTACAAGTCACTTGCGATGTGTGCGATGGCAAGCGCTTTAACGAAGCGACCCGTGAAGTTTATTTTAAGGGCAAGAACATTTCTGAAGTTCTTGACATGAGCATCAGCGAAGCCGCTGAATTTTTCAAGGATATTCCGAAAATTGCAGAACCGCTCAAGCTCCTTTGCGAAGTGGGCCTTGGCTATTTGACGCTTGGTCAGCCTTCGACGACTTTGAGCGGTGGCGAAGCGCAACGCGTGAAAATTGCTTCGGAACTCCGCCGCCCCGGTACGGGCAAAACGCTTTACTTGCTCGACGAACCGACAACCGGTTTGCATTTTGAAGATATCCGCCGATTGCTGGAATGCTTGAATCGCTTGCGTAGTCTCGGCAACAGCGTCGTGGTGATTGAACACAATCTCGACGTGATCAAGTGCGCGGACTGGATTATTGACCTTGGCCCGGATGCGGGCGTGAACGGTGGTCGCATTATCGCAACGGGAACTCCCGAACAAATTGCCAAATGCAAAAAATCAGAGACGGGGCGTTACTTGGCTCCGGTCTTGGCGAAAAAGCATGGAGAAAACAAGCATTTTGAACGCACGGACGAAAAGGGCGAAGATTACTCGCTCGATATCGAAGTTCACGGGGCACGTAAGCACAACCTCAAGAATATCGATGTCACGATACCGCGCCACAAGCTCACCGTGATTACGGGTGTTTCGGGTTCGGGCAAGTCGAGTCTTGCTTTCCATACGCTCTTTAGCGAAGGGCAGCGCCGTTTTGTTGAAACTTTAAGCACTTACGCTCGGCGATTCTTAGGCCGCCCTGACCGCGGTAGCATCGATTCCATTTCGGGGTTGGCACCTGCGATTGCGATTGACCAAAAGAGTGCGAGCAAGAGCCCGCGCAGTACGGTCGCGACGCTCACGGAGATTTACGACTACTTCCGCATTTTGTGGGCTCGCGTGGGTACGGCTCACTGCCTCCATTGCGGAAAGCCGGTCAGCTCTTATGCCGCTGGCGACTTGATGCAGCTTGCGTTTGACCGCGATTTGAATAAGATGGTGACGGTTCTTGCTCCGTTCGAAATCAAGGACGAAATTAAGCTCTCCAAGATTCTCACGGAAAAGGGTTACCGCAAGGCGTATCTCGGCAAAAAGCTCGTGGAACTCCCGCTGCCGAAAATTCCCATTCGCGAAAAGCAGTTGCTTGCCGTGGTTGATTCTGTGGTGGTCAAGGAAGAAAATCGCGCTCGCCTCGTCGAAGCGTTTGAACGCGGCTACCGCGACGGTAATGGAATTCTCTATGTGGATTGCGATGGCGAAGAACGAATCTCGGCCAGCGAAAAGCCGGGCTGCCCGGAATGTGGCTGGTACATGGATTCGGCGCTCAACCCGAAACATTTCAGCTTCAACACGCATTGGGGCGCCTGCGAAACTTGCCTTGGCCTTGGTCACTTCAAGGATGGCGAAGAATGTCCGGATTGCCATGGCGAACGTTTGAAGCCTGAATATCTTGCGGTGCGCATCTTGGGCAAGAACATCATGGATGTGCATCACATGAGCATTGCCGAAGCTCGCGACTGGTTTGCGAAGGTCGATTTTGCGAACGAAGAAAATGCAACTTCAGCATCCATCCAAAGCAAAACGACAATTGCCTCTCCTCTCCTCCGCGAAATCATTGGTCGTTTGGACTTCTTGATTAGCGTGGGACTTGGCTACATTGGCCTCGACCGTGCGGGCGATACGCTATCGGGTGGTGAATCCCAGCGCATCCGCTTGGCAAGCCAAATCGGCAGCGGCCTCGAAGGCGTCTTGTATGTGCTTGACGAACCGACCGTCGGCCTCCACGAAAGCGATACTGCAAAACTTTTGGACACGCTTTACCGCTTGCGTGATTTGGGCAATACGCTTGTGGTCGTGGAACACGACATCAAGATGATGCAGGCCGCAGACCACATTATTGATATGGGCCCGGGTGCTGGCGATTTCGGTGGTGAAGTCGTTGCCGAAGGAAGCCCGGCAGAACTTTCCAAGCCGTATGCGCTACAGCAGTTCCCGCGCAGCGAAACGGTCAAGTTCCTCACGTATTCCACGCCGGTTGCAAACCAGCTGGATCCCGTGCGCATCACGGACGATACGGAATTCTATGAGTTCAAGAACCTCACGGCAAACAACTTGAAGAACTTGTCTGTAAAATTCCCCAAGAAGGCTGTTAGCGTTGTCTGTGGCGTTTCGGGATCGGGCAAGAGTTCTCTCGTTGTCGATGAAATTTTCCCGGCGCTCAAAAAGCAGTTCCAGGCACGCGGCCGCAAAAAGCAGAGCGGCGAAGTGTTGCTGGTGGACCAGAGCCCGATTTCGGGAACGCCACGCAGTACGCCGGCGAGCTTCACGGGCGTCTTTGACGATATCCGCAAGCTGTTTGCCAAGCTCGAACAGTCCAAGATGAAGGGCTTCGATTACGGCCGCTTTAGCTATAACCTTGCGCGAGGCCGTTGCCCCGCTTGCGAGGGCCGTGGCGCTGTTGCGGTTGAAATGCACTTCCTCTCGGACATTTGGGAGACCTGCGAAGTTTGCGGTGGCAAGCGTTACAATCAAGAAACGCTCACGGTCACGTTCAAGGGCAAGAACATTGCCGATGTGCTTGATATGCGCATTGTCGAAGCCTGCGAGTTTTTCAAGGACCAGCCGAAGATTTTGCCGAAGCTTGAATGTCTCCGCGATGTGGGGCTCCCGTACGTGAAACTCGGTCAACCGGTCACAACGCTTTCGGGCGGTGAATCCCAGCGCTTGAAACTTGCCGCGGAACTTTGCCGCCGTCCGGCGACAGAAATGGTCTACTTGCTCGATGAACCGACAACGGGGCTCCATCTCAAGGATATCCAGATTCTCTGGAACCTGTTGCGCAGGCTTTCGGCCCGTGGCGATACGGTCATTGTCATCGAACACCACCCTGATATTATCCGATTGGCGGACTGGAAGGTTGAATTGGGTCCTGTCGGTGGTGCAAATGGTGGTTACTTGCTCGAAATGGGGGTGAATTCGTCAAACTTTTAGAACTTATTTTCCTAGAAGAAATTATTTTTTTTAGGAACGTTCCTAAAAGACAGGAGTCCCTATGGCCTTTTCTCGATTGCTTCCGTTTTTGTTGCTTGTACCGGCACTGACTCTAGCTGACGGAGACAAAATCTTTACGCTAAATCCGGATCATTTTAAGGCCGGTAGTGTCCTGACTCACCCCTCCAAGGTGGCCATAGCTTTGGATAGCGCTCTTGCCATATCCCAGCAACCTGTATTCCCGTTGATGCCCAATAAGCTTTACCTTCGCTATAAAGATTCGGTGAAGGAATATTTGTGGTTCTCGGGCGAGGCTAAACTGGATGATTATAAGAAGCTCCACGCATTTAACCTGAAGGATAACCATCTGGGCGTGCGCGAAGTGGTTGGTCTCCGTTTTTATGCATCCCGTCAGTACAAGGCGTTCCAGGACGAAGCCGAAATCTATTTCGATACGGAATACATTTATTCTCCCCGTATCTCCAAGCTCCTGTTTATGAAAAACGGTAAGTGGCAGGTTCTTGAAGAATGCCAGCATCCGGGAATTGTGAAAATCAAGTCCGACGAAAAGAAGTTGGACATCACGTCCTACAAAACACCGTTGAAGGGTGCTAAGACGATTTCTCCTGCAAAAGAGGGCCTTTATTCGTTCTCCTTCAGCGCACCGGACAAGTTGCCGTATGTGGATGCCGGTTATCTCAAGCGTGGGGAATCTCTTGTATTCAATGTGAAATTCCCGGTGATGGATTCCAGCGCTTCTGCTTCGGTGGAATTGCCCGTCAAGAAGGAGCAGATTCAGGCTTTGACAAAGCTCGAAGAAACCGAAGCCCTTTACGATTCGTTTACCAGCGAAGTCGACAAGCACTTTAGCAAGATCGATACGACTGGATTCTCGAATGTCTACCCGCCGCTCAAGCGTGCCGATTCGCTGGGAGTTCTTGATTCTAGTGCCGATTATCGCGGTTACGTGGCGCACTACAACCATAAACGAGTCGAAGCGCAGAAGCTTTGGCGCGAACAGAAACTGGGCGAAGTCAGCACGGTTTACAAGGCATTCCACGCAAAGCTGGACAGTTTGCAGAAGTTCCCGCTCCAGGTGAACCTCAAACCGGATTCTGTGGCAAAGATTTACCGCACGGTCAAGACCACCAAGGAAATTCAGGTGGAAGTCGTTGACACGCTGAAGGCTGAATCCGTGAAGGCGGACTCCGTTAAAGTCGATACTGCGAAGGTGGACTCGGCTAAGGTCGATACCGCAAAGGTGGATTCTGTAAAGGCCGACACGACCAAGGCTGATACGGCTAAAGTTGATACGGCAAAGGTCGACTCTGCTAAAGTGGATTCCCTTAAGCCCGCTCCTACGAAGACGGTTACGATGAAGGTGGATTCCGTTGCCGTTGATTCGTCCAAGATCGATTCGCTTTGGCTCCATTTTGCGGCGGACAGCGGACGCATTGATGTGGTCTGGAAGGGCGTCGTCGATAGCATTTCGATGGATTCCCTTGCTGGGCTTCTTTCTACAAACAGTGATTCACTTGTCGTCACATTGTTCCTTGTAAATAACAAGCCTGTTTGGGCATACAAGGAAGGTGAACTTGTCGGGCGCTACCAGTACCGTTACGAAAAGGTTGGCTTCCGCATAGGTGATAAGCTTTATGTGGGCAAGGGTGAATTTGTCTTGCCGATTCATATTGCGATTGAATCCGAAGTAAACGATTGGTTCAAGTCCAAGACCACGATTTCTTCGTCCTCTGTCGCAAGTTCGTCGAGCAGTGCCGAAGAAAATTCCAAGATTATCAACCATCCGACTCGTGGAACTGTTGCCGTAATTGATTCCGGTTCGTTCCGTTATCGCGGCAAGGTGGTGTCGATGTCGCCGTATGCCATCCACACGACCGAAGTGACTCAGGAATTCTTCAGCAAGATCATGAGTTATGTGGATTCTGCAAAGCGCATCCCGGATAGGTCTGCGTTCAAGGGCGCCAATAAGCCTGTGCAGAACATTACCTGGGATAAGGCGCAGTACGCTTGCAAGGTGCTTGGGGGCGATTTGCCGACCGAAGCCCAGTGGGAATATGCGGGTCGAGCCGGTCGCAACGAGGGTGTCCTCTGGAAATTGGATGATGAATCCAGTGTGGGGCGCTACGCCGTCTTTGCCGCCAATTCCTTGAAGAAAGGGAAGAGCAACTCGGCAGAATATGGTCCGCACGATGTTGCGTCCAAGAATCCGAATGCTTGGGGACTTTACGATATGTCCGGCAATGTGGCGGAATGGATTCGCGACAATTACTTTGCCATTACGTTCTCGATCGAAAAGTCTAACCCGCAGGGATCTTTCTGGGGAACAAGCAAGGTCTTGAAGGGTGGTTCTTGGAAGGACAAAGTGAAAAAGCTGAACATGACAGTCCGGGACGATGAAGATCCCCGTTATTGGTCTGACTGGATCGGTTTCCGCTGCGTGTTCCCGCTTGAACGAATAATTCAGGATAAAAAGAAATGAAAAATAATTCCAGCAAGGAAATGAAAATTTTTAAGAAGCTGACGGCACTCCCGTACTTGCTTGTGTTTCTTGCATTGTTGATGCCTTTGGCAAATGTCTCTTGCTCTGCCAAGAATGACAGCAAGCCGATTGCGCAAACGACGTTCTACCAAATTGCGTCGGGTGTGGACTTGGAAGAATCTTTGGTGGAACCCGCTCGTGGCCAGATGCATCGTATGGTCAAGGAAAACCCCAAAACGCTGGACCATTTCAAGTCGCAGATTCCGAACTTCCCGAAGATGGAACCCGTTCATCATTTGTACGGGATTCTTGCCGCGATATTCCTTGCGGCTGTTTTCTCGTGGTTTGTGCCTCTGGCATCGGCGGTGATGGGGCTTTTGTCGATGATTTCGCTGTGGTCGCTTTTGATGAAGCTGACCCATATAAGCGATTCGCTGGGAATTCCGTTGTTGAAAATTGAGGCGGGTGTTGGGCTTTACTGCGCAAGCTTCCTCATCTTGATCGGGACGGCGATGAACATCGCGACGTTGGTACGCCCGGCGGTGCTTGCCCGCCGCGAACGGAAGAAAGCTAAAAAGGCTAAGTCTTGATAACAAAGATGGTCGCGAATTCTCGCGACCTTTTCTCTTAAATTGTCGATCCCGCCTTTCTAGCGATGTCATGCCCGCCGCTAAGCGGGCATCACCCTCTCGTATAAAAAGTCGATGCCCTCCCCATACGCGGATCATGACTACTAAGCAGCATAGCTGCAAGTAGTTAAAGACATCCAGTGGGGCATGACAAGTTTTGCTTTGGTGATCCTGTCTACTGTTTACTAACCACTAGCCACTAATCACTAACCACTGCGGCGAAGCTATTACACGTTGAACAGGAAGTACATGATGTCGCCATCCTGCACGAGGTATTCCTTACCTTCGGTACGGACGAGGCCTGCTTCCTTGGCGGCGTTCCAGCTGCCGTGCTTGAGGAAGTCGGCATAGCTCAAAGTTTCGGCGCGGATAAAGCCACGTTCGAAGTCCGTGTGGATGACGCCTGCGCACTGCGGGGCCTTGAAGCCTGCGTGGAACGTCCATGCGCGGCATTCCTTTTCACCTGCGGTAAAGAACGTGCGGAGGCCGAGGATTTCGTAACCCTTGCGGACAACGGAATCGAGTCCGGATTCCTTCATGCCGAGTTCCTTGAGGAATTCAATCTTGTCGGCCGGTTCCATGGCGGAAAGTTCTTCTTCGATCTTGCCGCTGATGACAATCACGTCGTGACCGTGCTTGGAAGCGTATTCCTTGAGCTGGTCCACATAAGCGTTACCGGTGAGGATGTCATCTTCCTTGACGTTTGCACAGTAGAAGAGCGGCTTTGCGGTGAGGAGGCCGAGGTCCTTGACGATGAGTTCCATTTCTTCGCTGTCGTGCATCACGGTGCGTGCGGCGCGACCTTCTTCCATTGTCGTCTTCAAAAGTTCACAAGCGGCGAGGCGAGCCTTGGCTTCGGCGTTACCGGTGCGTGCGCTCTTGGCTTCGGTAGCGAGGCGCTTTTCGACAGAGTCCAAGTCCTTGAGGATAAGTTCCGTTTCAATCACTTCGACGTCACGGATCGGATCCACGGAACCGTTCACGTGGATGATGTTTTCGTCGTCAAAGCAGCGCACCACTTCCATGATGGCTTCGCATTCGCGGATGTGGGTAAGGAACTGGTTGCCGAGGCCTTCGCCCTTGGAAGCGCCCTTTACAAGACCTGCAATGTCCACGAATTCTGTAACGGCCGGGACGATGGATTTCGGATTGTAGACCTT
>JBGVAT010000213.1:0-10622 GCA_045224895.1 Fibrobacter sp. | reverse complement strand
ATGCTGCGGACCGCCGAACGACCTTTTCAGCGTAAAAACATCGGTCATGCAGCCGAAAAACAGTTTTGGAAGGGCTTACGGATTGAGTTTTTTTTGCTAGCCGGGCACAAGTGTACAGTTTAGCCCGACAGAGCCTTTAAAATCATCCAAGATTCGTGAGCCCTCCGCATCTCCAGTGGATTTCGCATTTTTTTTTGCGCCCTCCGCGAAAAATTGTATTTTCTAATTATTCCATCATCCACATAAGGGGGACAATATGATCATCGTCAACACGGACTATGTCAGCGGCAAGGAAATCGAAACCATCCAGCTTGTCAAAGGGAGCGTAGTCTTTTCAAAGAATGTCGTCCGCGACATATTTGCAGGCCTCAAGACGCTCGTCGGTGGAGAAATCGCAGGATACACCGAAATGATGAACGAAGCCCGTCAAAAGGCGACCGATCGCATGATGGGAGAAGCCATGATGCTCGGCGCAGACGCCATCGTGAACGTCAGGTTCGCCACAAGCACATTGATGGCCGGAGCCGCCGAAATCATCGTTTACGGCACAGCCGTACGCATCAAGAAATAATTAGAACTGCGTACTAAAATTTTGGAAAAACAGAATGGCAAGTACCGTAAGGAGGCACAAATAGCCCAGTACAAAAAGTACAGCCTTCTTGCGGCTCCCGATAAATCGAACTTCGGGAAGAGCTTTCACAAAGCATATCTGCCAAAGGTCAAATAATATCCACAGCAGATCGACAATGGCAATGCTTAGCCCAATACGGTCAGGCGCAATCAAGGCAACAAGCGTCAAATAAATCTTGATGCTTCCAGAAACATTGTTCGACAGCAGAAAGTTGTGGATTCCGAAAAAGCCAACCAAACAGGCAACGACAGCCATGTGAGTCCGATTTCTCGGTTTTAGATCTTCAAATTCCATACTCTTAATTCCCTTACACTCCGAGCATAAAGGTAAAAACATTCTCATCACGCAAAAAACTTTTTAGTTCTTACTTTTAAATCACGTGACCACAATCACGAATCTTTCTATTTTTATTATATGGCAAATTCATTACAATCCGGAAAATTCGCGGCAGTCCTCCCCGCAGGCGGCCTCGGCAAGCGCATGGGCGGGACGATTCCAAAGCAGTTGATGATGCTTGGCGGTAAACCCGTTTACCAATATTGCCTTGAAACATTCCTCAATATGGACGAAATCGCAGAAGTGGTGATAGCCGTCCCTGCCGATTGGAAGGACTATTTTGAAAAAGATATTTTTGACCGAATCAGCCCATTGCTGGGGTCTGGATATTCGAACAACTTAAGCAAGCTCAGCATTGTTGTCGGAGGAGCAGAACGTTGGCAATCCGTGCAGAATGGAGTCAATGCGCTGACTAGCGGTGCCGAATACGTCCTCGTCCACGATGTAGCACGCCCGTTCATCAGCGAAAAAATCATCCGGAAGGTTTGCGAAACGCTCGTCAATAAAGGGAGCTGCCTTGTCGCAAAGCCTGCCATCGACACCATCAAGATTGCAAGTGATGGCCGCGTCGAAAGTACGATCGACCGCAACAAGGTCTGGCTTGCACAGACGCCGCAAGCTGCACGCATCGACTTGCTCAAGAGCTTGTACGCCCGCATCGCAAAGGAACCGCTAGACTTCACGCCGACCGACGAAGCCAGCATTCTCGAATTCTTTGGCGAGCCCGTCTACATCGTGAAAGGCGAATCCGCAAACGACAAACTCACCACGCCCGAAGATTTCGAAATCTTCGTGAACCGCGCAAGCAAATAAGGTCGTTTTTTCTATATTTTCCGCCGGAAAAATTTAAAGGGTAATAAAATGAAAGTTTCTTTGAATTGGCTTAGACGTCACGTTGACCTTCCGGAATCTGCGGAAGATGTCGCAAAGGCGCTCACCTCCATCGGTCTCGAAGTTGAAGGCATGGAAGAACCGGGCAAGGTCTATGACAAGTTGCTCGTTGCAAAGGTTCTCACTTGCGATCCGCACCCGGATAGCGATCACTTGCACATCACTACCGTGAACGACGGCACGAACACCATCCAGGTTGTTTGCGGAGCCCCGAACGTCGCTGCAGGTCAGACGGTAGTTCTCGCCCCGATTGGCGCAGAACTCCCGCTCCCTGACGGCACCAAGCTCAAGATGAAGAAGTCCAAGATTCGCGGCGTCGAAAGCTTCGGCATGATTTGCGCCGAAGACGAAATCGGTCTTTCTGACGACCACGGTGGAATCATGGTTCTCGACGATTCCATCCCGGCAGGTACGCCGTTCGTAAACCTCGGCATGTACGACGTCTGCTTCGAACTGAACGTCACGCCGAACCGTCCGGACGCCCTCAGCCACCGCGGTGTCGCACGCGAACTCGCCGCCAAGTTTAACCGCCCACTCAAGCCGCTCGCTTACAACTTCAAGGAAGATTCCGAAGACGCAAGCGCCGCTATCAGCCTCGAAGTCGTTCCGGGCTGCGGTTGCTCCCGTTACGTGGGCCGCGTCATCAAGGACGTGAAGGTTGAAAAGTCTCCGGCATGGCTTGCCAAGCTCTTGCACGCTGTCGGCATGAACAGCATCAACAACGTCGTCGATATCACGAACTTCATCTTGATGGACGTCGGTCAGCCGCTCCACAGCTTTGACATGGACCAGCTCCACGGGAACTCGATCAAGGTCCGCCGCGCCGTGAAGGGCGAAAAGATTGAAACGATCGACCACACCGCACACGAACTCATCGAAAACGACCTCGTGATTTGTGACGGTGACCGTCCGGCTTGCGTCGCTGGCGTGATGGGCGGTGTCGAATCCGAAATCGTCGATGCCACGAAGAACGTTTTCCTCGAAAGCGCCTGGTTCAACCCGACCGTTATCCGCAAGCAGGCCAAGCGCCTCTGCATTTCTACGGACTCCAGCTACCGCTTCGAACGCGAAATTGACTTTGCTACGCAGGACGAATACAGCAAGTACGCTTGCGCCATGATCCAGGAAGTCGCTGGTGGCCGCATCCTCAAGGGTGCCGTCGAATACACCGGCGAAGACCACAAGAAGGAAAACAACCAGGTCACGCTCCGCGTCGCTCGTGCCGCTAAGGTCATCGGCATGGAAGTTTCCGCCGAACAGATTGAAAAGTTCCTCACGGGTATCGCTCTCGAAGTCGTGAAGAAGGACGCCGAATCTCTCACGTTCAAGATTCCGAGCTTCCGCCCGGACCTCGAACGCGAAGTCGACCTCATCGAAGAAATCGCTCGCCTCATCGGCTTTGACAACATTCCGTACAGCTTGCCGAAGTTCACGATGCAGCCGAACGAACTTCCGCCGATTGAAGTTTTGAACCGCAAGATCCGCAAGACGCTTTCTGCCATGGGCCTCCACGAATGCTTGAGCCTCCGCTTCACGAGCAAGGCCCGCACCGAAGCCCTCTTTGGCCCCGAAAGTGATGACCGTCGCAGCAAGCCGGCTCTCCTCTTGAACCCGCTTTCCGAAGAACTCGGTGCTGTGCCGACGAGCCTCCTCCCGAACTTGCTCAAGGCTGTTGCCGAAAACGAAAAGAACCGTCCGGGTTCTGTTCGTCTGTTCGAAGTGGCCAAGGGGCAGTTCAAGCGCGCCCGCAAGGACGAACGCGATCCGGGCTTTGACGAATCCAACCTCGTCGCCCTCACCATCGCCGGTAACTTTGACACAGATCCGCTCAACGACAAGCCGAAGCAGATTGACTTTGCAGCCTTCAAGGGCTTTGTCCAGAGCTTCTTCAAGCGTCTCGGCCTCGTCGTGGAATTCCGCGCCGCCGCCAAGCCGGAACTCTTCCTCCACCCGGGCAAGCAGGCCGAAATCGTCTGCAACGGCACGGTGCTTGGAACGATGGGCGAACTCCACCCGAACTGCCTCAAGGCTAACGAAATCAGCTACGAGACTTACGTGATGGAAGCTGACATGGACAAAATGGAACACGAAAGCCACAAGAAGATTGTGTTCCAGGCCTTCAGCCGCCAGGTGCCTTCGACCCGCGACATCTCTATCGAAGTTGCTAAGTCGATGACTCACGAAGACATCCTCGCCCGCATCAAGGGACTCAACCCGAAGAACCTCGCGAAGATTACTCTCAAGAGCATCTACGAAGGCGAAAAGATTGAAGCCGGCAAGAAGAACATGGTTTACAGCCTCACCTACCAGGCTATGGACCGCACGCTCACGGACGACGAAGTCAACAAGGCCCACAACAAGCTCCGCGACAAGCTCGTAGCAAACGGCGACATCGTTCTGAGATAAGTGATTAGTAAGCAGTGGTTAGTGGTTAGGCCACACACTGCCCTTCGTCATTAAATTCATAAAAAAAGAGTTGGCCACACGGTCAACTCTTTTTGCTTTTTCAAAAATTATTTTGAGAAATTTCAGCCCATCAGAATTACTGCTTGATCGGCGTATTTTCCAACACTGCAGAAACAGTCTTTTCGACAACGTTCACCCAGTCGCTCTGAGAAACGGCAAACGTATAGCTGGACTTAGCCTCGAAGTCTCCATAGCCAAGTCTCTTGCCCGACTTAGCATCATAATAGGCAAAATTACCCTTGCCGGAGAAATCCTTATCCTGAGAGCAGGTCGTGCCCATGCCAAAGCCACCACCAGCGCTGAAGCCACCCGTCGTGCAAGTCGTAGCCGATTCAACACGGCCAATCCAGATATCATTCACCACAAGATAGACATCAGCCTGGTTATCCATTTCATCAACCTTCGGAACCTTGATATTGACTCCGTTTACGGCTGCGGCTTCGAACTTGACCTTATCCAAAGAAATCTTTTCTACAGAATAGAGGACGCCAGTCGTCTGAGAACCCAAATTGGATTCCAACTGAGACTTGTACCAATCCGAGAAGTTGTTTACATATTCGGGCAAGTCATCCTGCAGGTCATCCGGGTTGGCAACGAACGGTTCCGTAAACACGACCTTCACCTTGGCCGGTTTTTGAGTCCAGCCCTGATCCATCACGGAACGCGGAGCAGCACAACCAGCGAAGAATGCACAGGCAAGAGCAGTCGTCAAAATAAGTTTAATTTTTCCCATATAAGCTCCTTTCTATAAATTATTGAGAAAACAACTATGTATGGAAAAATTATAGTAAATTACTAGCCCAAACCAAGTTGTTCACGAACCGTTTTGATAAATTCATATTCTTCGGGCGACATATTCGTTCTGTTGTAATCTTCATGCGAAGCATTCGCAATGCGGACCATACAGTTTATCACGAGGACCTTTGCATCACGGGACTCAGACTGGAGCGCATCGACGCAAGCCTTGGTACGTTCACCGGCCGAATTGAAGCTAGCATAGAGAGCGTTGAATTCATCCCAACTGGCGCCAGGAGTCACGTCATCATGAATTTTGTCGAGTTCCGCACATTCGGTTTCTGTAGCCGACTTGGCTCCGGGCAAGAGTTTATCGTTTTCCAGTTCATGAGAGAGGCAAGCCGTCTGCCAGCATAGAATCAAAAGTGCCATATCATAATTCATAAAAACCTCGTTTGCATTGTCATCCGCACAAAAGCGGGCATAACAAATTTTAAATATTTACGTTTTAAAGATACGAAAAAAGTGATCAAAAAACAGTGGTTGGTATACAGGAATTGTAAAAGAGAACGTTTTTTACCGCAACCCTAACCACCAACCACTAATCACTAACCACTTACAATACCCCAAAGGGAGCCGCAGTTACCGAGCCCATAGCCCATACCTTCAATAGATTCTTCCTACTGTCTACTTCCGACTTCCTACTTCCTACTTTTTACTATATTCCCTGCCATGGCATACATCGCAATGGCGCGTAAGTGGCGCCCGCAATCATTCAGCGATATGGTCGGTCAGGAACATATCGCAAAGACTCTCGAGAACGCCATTCAGGGCGGTCGTCTCCATCATGCATTCCTTTTTACCGGCACCCGTGGTGTGGGCAAGACTACTAGCGCCCGCATCCTCGCCCGTACGCTCAACTGCAAGGGCCCGGATCCGCTGCACCCGTGTGGCGAGTGCGATAGCTGCAAGGATATCGCCGGCGGAAACCCGATGGACATTTACGAAATCGACGCAGCCTCCAACACTAGCGTCGACAACATTCGCGATGTGATCGAACGTGTGCAGTACCCGCCCGTCATCGGCAAGTACAAGATCTTCATCATCGACGAAGTCCATATGCTCTCGACAGGCGCCTTCAACGCTCTCCTCAAGACGCTCGAAGAACCGCCGTCCCACGTGATTTTCATCTTTGCGACGACCGAAGTCAACAAGGTCCCGCAGACGATTTTGAGTCGCGTGCAGCGTTTTGACTTCAAGCGCCTGACCGTAGACCAGATCCGCAGCCGCCTCCGCTACATTTGCGAACAAGAAGGCATCAAGGCAACCGACGAAGCCCTCGACATCTTTGCCGAAAAGGCCGATGGTTCCATGCGTGACGGTCTCACCTACTTTGACCAGGCATACGCCTTTACCGGGAACGAGATGACTGCGGAATCCGTCCGCTCCGTCCTCGGCATCCCGCCTGTAGAACTGTTCTTCTCGCTCATCCAGTCCATCGAAAACCACGACATCAAGGGTTGCTTCCGCATGGTGGATGACGCCGTGAAAATCGGTATCGAGTTCATCCCGCTGCTCGACGGCTTTGGCAAGTTCCTCCGCAATTTGCTTTACGCCCGCCTCGACGCCTTTACGCCGGATGCACTCAACATCACTGAAGAACTTTACACCAAGTACAAGAGCTGCGTGCAGAGCCTTACCAACGGCGACTTGCTCCGCATAAGCAAGATGCTCATCGATTTGCAGGGAACGCTCCGCTACAGCACCAATCCGCGTCTTCTAGTCGAAACGACATTCGCCCGAATGGCTTGGCTCGACCGACTCGTCGATTTGCGAAAAGCTCTTGCAGCCATCAACGATCCTAAAAGCGCCGAAAACGACGCGGTAAAAAAAAAAGTAACTGAAGTCGCAACTATGATAGACGCCCAGGAAGAAGTCCAGGCGTCTTACGACGATCCTTTTGCCGGCTACGACCAAGGAAGCGTCCAGGCATTTTCGCGTTACGAAATTTCAGCTGCATGGCCCTCCATCCTTTCGGGAATCGCAAACGACGGCGACTATGTGTTCTCCGCCGCCATCGCGGGCACGACGCTCGAAACAGGCGACCCAGAAATCACCCCGTTCCCGATTGCACTCACCTATGCGGGCACAACCGAGAACTCGGAAAACTGGGGTTACCGCCAGATGATGGAACGCCAAGACTACGTCGAACGCGTCACGCGCATTCTGGAAGACCGCCTGCAGACGAAAATTGCACTATCCATCCGTACACGAGCCTACACTGAAACGGAACTTGCAGAACAGCGAGCCGCCAAGATGACGCCTTACGAGCTGGACTTGGAAAAGGAATCGGGACTTGCCAAGCTCAAACAGATGTTTGCCGCCGAACTCGTCTACACCAAGAAAATCAAGCGAGCCGTAATGGTCGCCCAAAGCGACGAAGAGGATTGCGACGCGTAATTTCTCAAAAAAATATTCTATAATTACGAACGAAAAACAACCATCCTGACACGCAAGTGGAAGGAATCAGTAACATTTATCAAACTCAAAAAGCGAGGATACCTTCATGGACATGGGAAAAATGCTTAAAGACCTTCAGAAAATGCAAAGCAAGATGCTCAAGGCTCAAAACGACCTCAAGGCACAGAGCTTTGATGCCGAAGCCGGTGGCGGAATGGTGAAGGTCGCCATGAACGGAAAGGGCGTTCTTACCATGATCAAGCTCAACCCGGATTGCGTCGACAAGGACGACGTTGAAGCTCTCGAAGACCTCATCATGGCAGCCGTCAACGCCGCCGTGAAGAAAAAAGACGAAGCCACGCAGTCTAGCATTTCGGACATCACCGGCGGCATGAAAATCCCCGGTTTGATGTAATTTTCGGCAAAATTTACCGTTTTTGACGAATTTCAAGTGCACTTCATCCCCCATATTTGCACTTCATCAAAAACAGAAAAAAGCACCCTTATGAAAAGGGTGCTTTTTTTTTACATTTGGCAAGCTTAATATATTAGGAGAACGAATGTCAAGGAAATTTTTAGTCCTTTCTGCCCTAGCGTTAGGGTTGATAGTACCAGCCTCGGCAAAGACCTATACCCGAGAAGAAGCGGTCAAGACCGCTATGGAAAACTCTCCGGACATCAAGACAGCCGAAGAAGACCTCATCAAAGCCTCGTCTCAGGTAGATGCCGGCTATGGAAACGCCTACCCTTCCATTGATTTTAGTGCCAATGTCACCCGCATTTTTGGACTGGACGATGTCAAAAAGACATCCACCTTTACGGATGCAGCCAAGGACATGGCTGAAAAAAAGGACGACGCCGGATTCCCCAAAGCCAACGCTTTTGACCAAAACGTACTCGGTCCGGCTATGGACGGGATGGCTTACGGAATGAAGTCCCAGGCTTACCGCTGGCAGTCCAGCGTGGGCCTCACCGTAACCCAGGTTCTCTATGCGGCTGGCAAAGTCGGTACCGCCATCGAAATAGCCAAGGCCTACAAGCATATGGAAGAAGTCAACCTCGAAGACAAAAAGTCTAGCATCCGCTACGACGTTGACAGCCTTTTCAACGGCTTGATCATTTTGGACTCGAACATCGCCATCACTGAAGAAGGCATCAAGCAGATTGAAGAAAATTTGAACATCGCAACGCAGAAATACCAGGTTGGCTCGGGCTCCGAAATCGACATGATTCGCGCTCAGCTTGAATTGGAGACTCAGCGTTCCGATCTCGAAAAGACAAAGAAACAACGCATTCTCGCCAAGAACGCCCTTCTCAACAAGATGGGACTGGACTGGGATTCCGATGTGCAGTTCGTCGGTGAACTCCGTATGCCCGATGCAAGCCTCGCCTACCCGGATACGGCAATGGCCAACGTGAAGCAGCGCCGCAGGGAATTGCTCATGCTCGAAGCCACTGAAAAAATGAGAGAAAAGAACATTGAAATCGAAGAAGGTGGTTACAAGCCGACAATCGCCTTGCTCGGTGGCCTCAAATACGCCAACAACAAGAACAAGATTTCCGAATGGGACGCCCCGAAGTGGGACAAGCTCAACAAGTATGTTTCCTTGAACGTATCGATGAACCTCTTCAACGGCATGCAGACCAAGGAAGCCGTGGTCCAGGCAAAATCAGAACTTCGTAGCACCCAACTCAAAAAAGAAACAGCAGAACGCGGATTCCGCCTGCAAATAGAAGCATGCGTCAACAACCTGGAAGACGCACAGAACCAAATCGAGATCTCAAAACGTCAGGTAGACTTGGCAAATCGCGGATACCAGATCTCCGAAGCGGCCTACCAAATCGGCCAGGAAACACAAATCAACCTTCTTGACGTAAGCCAAAAGCTCCGTTTGGCCAAGCTTGGCTACATGAAGGCTGTTCTTGACTGGAACAATGCCTACAACGCATTGCTCAAGGCCACTGGTGAATACTAAGATTTAAGAGGAAGACAATCATGAAGACGATTACAAAAACACTCATTTCCATTTCTGCCCTGTCGCTCCTCCTCGCCGGATGCGGCGATGCAAAGAAAGCTGACAAGTCCGCTGAAAAGCCGACGACCATTGAAGAAATCCAGAAGGTTAACGGCAAGCCCGCCCGCGTAGCAAAGGCTGGCATCGTCAAGCTGACCGACGTCCGCGCCTTCAGCGGCACCATCGAAGGTAGCCAACAGACTAAGGCAACAGCAAAGCTCGGCGACCCGATTGCGAAGGTCAATGTACGCGTCGGTTCCAAGGTCAAGAAGGACCAGGTCCTTGCTGAATTCGTCTTTACGGGCGACAACTCCGCATACCAGCAAGCACAAGCCAACATCGCTATGCAAGAAAAGAGCCTCGCCCGCTTGAAAGAAGTGCAGGCCAAGGGTGGCGTTTCTCAACAGGACGTAGAACAGCTCGAAACCCAGATCAACGTCGCCAAGATGCAGATGGAAACTGCACGCCGTGCAACGCTCGTACTCGCTCCGTCCGCCGGTACCATCACCGAAGCCAAGTTCAAAGCCGGCGAAGTTCCGGGTGTTGGTGGCGCTATGTTCACCATCGCTAACCTCGACAAGGTGATTCTCAAGCTCAACGTCACGAGCAGCGAAATCGGATTCTTCAAGAAGGGTGCAAAGGCTACGATCGAACTCAACGGCGAAAAGCTCGTCGGTGAAGTAAGCCTCATCCCGCTCGCCGCAGACCCGACAACGCGCTTCTTCCCGGTCGAAGTCACTTTCAAGAACAAGGGTCAGAAGCTCCTCCCGGGCATGTACCTCACCGCAAAGCTTGACGCTCGCGAAGTCTCCGGCGTCACCATCCCGACCGAAGCTGTCGTTTACCGCAATGGCGTGAATGCTGTTTGGATTGTCGATGGCGAAGGCAAGGCCAAGCGCAAGATTGTAGAACTCGGCGTGCAGACCAAGACCGACATCCAGATCAAGGAAGGCATCAACGAAGGCGATCTCGTGATTGTCGAAGGTCAGAACCGCATGAACGACGGCGACAAGGTGCTGATTGTCGAATAATCGACACTGGAGAATAGTCAATGATTAAAGCCAGTATTTACAAACCAATCACCATGC
>JBGVAT010000212.1:0-5897 GCA_045224895.1 Fibrobacter sp. | reverse complement strand
GATTGACCGCGACAACGTGAACGAGTGGCAGGAGCCGCTTGACAACCAGAGGTACCTGACGGCGGGGACGTACGAGCTCAAGGCCGTGGACGAAAAATATGATTTGGATCCGGCGTATGCCCCTTCCGAAGAAGGTCTTGCAACTTTGGACATCTCCGGAAGTGCGCAGTTCTCGGAACTGCAGTTTAGGGACCTGGCTGAATCGATAAGGGCGCTTGCTGGCGACAAGAAGGTGTATATCATCGACTGCCGAAGCGAAAGTCACGCACTCGTGAACGGAATTGCGATTTCGTATTTCGAACAGCACAACTGGGGTAACCAGGGCTTGACGCTGGAAGAGGTCGAGGCTGACGAACAGGAACGCTTTGGCAAAATGGTCGGAACCGAGCAGACCTTCAACGAAAAGGATGGTGAGTCACCCGGTGAGGCAATGACATTGAAGGTTAAAAGCATCATGATGGAACGTGAGCTTGTCGAAAGTGAAGGTTTCGAATACAAGAGGTTTGTCGCCCTCAACAATCACTGGCAAGAACCGGAAATGATAGACGAGTTCATCGAATTTGTGAAGGGACTGGATATGGACAAGGTCTGGCTTCATTTCCATTGCCAGGCGGGCAAGGGCCGTACGGCGATCTTCATGGTGATCTATGACATGATGAAGAATCCTGACGTGTCGATGAGGGATATTGTTATACGCCAGGCGAAGGCGGGCGGCAACTACCTTCTCTATACGGAAAAATCGGACCACTACAAGTCTCCGCTTTTCGATGACATTGCTGAAAAGGTTCAACTGTTGTACATGTATATCCAGGAGAACAGAAAATCGAACTACAAGGTCAAATGGAGGGAATGGCTGAAGAAGGATGTGACGACTCTTACGACGACGGTTTCGGATGAAGGCTCGGTCACGAAGGACGGAGACCTGAATTTTGATATGTCGGCAGATTCGTTCCTGAAAACATTTGATTATGGCGATGTCGTCACAGTTCTCGTGGTTGGTTACGGCACGGTGGATGTCCCCGTTGCTGCAAACGATGACGATGTTGACGCGGGCGAATTCGTCCTGCTCGTCAAGAAGGGTTCTGACAAAATTACGCTCGGAATTAAAGGGGGTAACGCGGCGTCAGTCCTTGGCATCGGTGACAAGGTTCATTACCCGTTGAGTATCGTTATCCGGATGAAAGAGAAAGGTGGCAACGACCAGAAATAGGCAATAGTGCGCTCCACAAACGAAAAAACCTCTCTATTCGAGAGGGTTTTTATCGCGGGATAGACGAGGCTTGAACTCGCAACCTCCGGCGTGACAGGCCGGTGCTCTAACCAAAATTGAGCTACCACCCCAGAGTGGTTTTGGTCGATTTCTCAATCAACGAGCCAAGTATACAAAGGTTTTTGTACTCTGTCAAGTCAATTTGTGAAAAAAACTTGTGCTAGTATGTTTTTTTCCAATGATTCAGGTCGTCAAGAGGTATGATTTGCGTGCCAAAGCGGGTTAATTGTTGTTTTTCCCGGATCTCTTGATTTCCTTTGTGGCTTTGGGTGATTTGTTCTTGGCCTTATCTTTGGACGGCTTGCTGAAAATGGCTCCGCTTGCAAGCATCTTGGCTAAGTGCTTGGCCTGCGAAATCTTCTGATCCACCTGCTTTTGGATGTTGTTGGCGGACTTGTTTGCCCTGCCCAGCAGGCGGTTCTTGGTGAAGTAGCCCATTTCCCTTGAATCGGCGCAGTGGTTTGCCTTTTCGCAAACAAGGTAATAGCAGTCTTCCGGAACGACGTAGAACGAAATCTTCGAGGAATCCTGGGCGTTGAAAAGTTCACGCTTGAGGTGGATGGGGGAGTTTCCCGGTTCGGAACGGAAAATCTGGAGTTCGATGAGGAATCTGTCTTGCCAGGGTAAAAAGTCTATTTCTTGCAGGCTCACCTGGCGGTTTCCAAGCTTGGTCGATCCGACTCGTTCGATGGCCATTTCGCGCGTACCTTGCCACAGGCTCGATTTGACATAGAACTTTTCGTTCTGTTCGTACATCAGCGAAATCAGGTAGTCCTGTTCCACGTCGTTGAGCTTGTCGAAGTAGAGTGTGTCGCCCTTGCGCGGAATGTAGATGCTGCGCGTTTCGATAAACGCGTCTTCGCCTCTCCATTTGAAGTTGCGGTGCGGTGTGAAAACCTTTCCGTTGTTCGTGATGGTGATCGAATCGCCGGGGTTTGCAAGCACTTTGCGCACCAAGTCGTTCTGGTTGCGTAAAATGCCCCACACGTAATCTCCGTTCTTGATGTTTTCGGTGCAGCTGGGGAGCTTGCACATCCACAAGACGCTGTTCTTCTTGAATTTCGGGAACAGCGAGTTGTCTTGCATACGGACGGGTTCCATCACGTAATGGCGCACGAGAACCATGAGGGCGAATGCCAGGCATAGGATAAAGACCAGCAAAAACACGTACGACTTGGAATGTCGACGTTGCAGGAACTTGACTTTTCTATCCAGTGCTGACATCGTTTCGGATTAGTCCCCGTTGCCGTTGGAATCGTCGCTGAGCGAGAGGACGGCGAGGAACGCCTTCTGCGGCACTTCCACGGAGCCGATGCTCTTCATACGCTTCTTACCTTCCTTCTGCTTTTCGAGGAGCTTACGCTTACGGGTAATGTCACCGCCGTAGCACTTTGCAAGCACGTCCTTACGCACGGCCTTCACTGTTGAACGGCTGATGATCTTTCCGCCGATGGCGCCCTGGATGGCGACGTCGAACTGCTGGCGCGGAATGAGGTCCTTGAGCTTGACGCAGATGGCGTTAGCGTAGGTGTTTGCCTTGTCGCGGTGGATAATCACGGAGAAGGCGTCGACCGGGTCGCCGTTCAAGAGAATGTCGAGCTTCACGAGGTTGTTGCGCTTGTATTCGCTCGGCGTGTAGTCGAGGCCTGCGTAACCGCGGCTCAGGGACTTGAGACGGTCATAGAAGTCGAACATGATTTCGGCAAGCGGGAGGTCGTACTTGAGGATGACCTTCGTTTCGTCGATGTATTCCATCGTTTCGAACGTACCGCGCTTTTCTTCGCAAAGCGTCATCATGGCGCCGACATATTCCTTCGGCGTAAAGATCTGTGCCTTCACGTATGGCTCTTCGATGTAGTCGTAGCGGCTAGCGTCAGGGAGCTTGGACGGGCTTTCGATTTTCACCATGGAGCCGTCGCTCATGTAAACGTGGTATTCCACGTTCGGCACGGTCGTGATGATGTCCACGTTGAATTCGCGGTCCAAACGTTCCTGCACGATTTCCATGTGCAAGAGTCCGAGGAAGCCCGTGCGGAAGCCAAAGCCGAGCGCTTCGGAAGTTTCCGGTTCCCAGCAGAGGGCGGAGTCGTTGAGGCGGAGCTTTTCGAGGGCTTCGCGCAAATCCTTGTAGTCTTCCGGATCGATGGGGTAGATACCCGAGTAAATCATCGGGAGCACGTCCTTGTAACCCGGGAGCGGTTCTTCGGCCGGATTGGCGGCATCGGTAAGCGTGTCGCCGATTTTCACGTCGCTAATCGTCTTCACGTTTGCAAGCACGTAACCGACCATACCTTCGGTCAGTTCCGGACGCGGATCGCGGCGCATGCTGAATGTACCGACTTCCGTGACGACGTATTCGCCACCCGTCTTCATCATGCGGATTTTCATGCCCGCCTTGAGCGTGCCTTCGACAATGCGGATGTAGTTGATCACACCGCGGTAAGAATCGTAAACGGAGTCGAAGATGAGAGCCTTGAGCGGCTTGCCGGAATCGCCCTTCGGAGCTGGAATTTCATCGACGATCTTGTCGAGAACCTGTTCAACGTTGAGGCCCGTCTTTGCAGAAATGCGCGGGATCTGGTCTGGATCGTAGCCGAGCAAGTCACCGACGAGTTGTGCCACGTGGTCGGGCTGTGCGCCCGGAAGGTCTACTTTGTTCAAAACCGGGATGATCGTGAGGTCGTTTTCGATGGCGAGGTAGAGGTTCGAAAGCGTCTGTGCTTCAATGCCCTGGCTTGCGTCCACGACGAGGATTGCACCTTCGCATGCGGCGAGGGAACGGCTGACTTCGTAAGTAAAGTCCACATGCCCCGGCGTATCGATCATGTTCAAGATATATTCTTCGCCGTCCTTTTCGTAAACCATGCGGATGGCGTGAGCCTTGATCGTAATGCCGCGTTCGCGTTCCAGGTCCATGTCGTCCAGGAGCTGGTTCATCATTTCATTTTTGGAGACCGTCTTGGTCAGTTCAATCATTCTGTCGGCCAAGGTGGATTTGCCGTGATCGATGTGGGCGATAATGCTAAAATTACGGATATTGTTGTTTTGCGGCATATTAAAATGTTGATGTGTTTTTGCATAAATATAGAAATCTTGTGCCTGTTTTTTGGAACTCGCTGTGAACCCTTCAAAAAAAAACTATATTCTCAAGTACATTTGGATTATCCAGAACGATATAACTACGGAAGCTTAGTTTTGTTTAAAAAGTTTATTATCTGTGCAGTATTTATGTGCCTTGCCGCAAACGCGTTTGCCGAGGGCAAAGTCTTCAACAAGGATTACACGGGTGTTTCCCAGATTCTTGCCGAAATAACAACTCACGAGGGGAAGATTGTGGTGGACTTGAACTTCAAGGCCGCTCCGAACACCGTCGCGAACTTTGTCGACCTTGCAAACAAGGGCTTTTATAACGGTCTCCGATTCCACCGCGTTATCCAGGGATTCATGATCCAGGGCGGTGATCCGAACGGGGATGGAACGGGCGGTCCCGGTTACACCATCGATGACGAAAAGAACGACCTCAAGCACGAAACGGGTGTCATCTCCATGGCAAACCGTGGCGAGAATACGGCCGGTTCCCAGTTCTTTATCACGCAGCTTCCGCAGCCGCACCTGGACGGTAGACACACCGTTTTTGGTAAAGTCATCGAAGGTCATGACGTGGTCTGCCGCATCGACGCCAACGATCCGATTTTGAACATTACAATCGTGGAAAAGAAGTAAATATGAGTTCCAAAAAAACGACATCTAAAGCGCCTGCAAAGGCGAGTGCTTCTGAAAAGAAATCTGCAAAGCCCGCTCCGGCTAAGAAGGCTGCCCCGGCAAAGGCAGCTCCCGCAAAGGCTGCTGCCACGGCCAAAAAGGCTGCTCCAGCTAAGGCCGCGGCTCCTGCAAAGAAGCCCGCTGCAAAGCCTGCTCCGGCCAAGAAGGCTGCACCTGCAAAGGCTCCTGCTAAAGCTGCAGCTCCGGCCAAGAAGCCTGTCGTGAAAAAGGAAGCTCCTGCAAAGAAGGAACCTGCCAAGGCTGTAAAGGCCGCTCCGGCTAAGGCTCCTGCTGCAAAGCCTGCTCCTGCAAAGGCCGAAGTGTCCAAGAAACCCGCTCCGGCCAAGAAGGTTGAACCGGCAGTCGTGGCTGCTCCTGCAAAGGAAGTCAAGGCTCCTGCGAAAGCGCCCGCTCCGCAGCCGAAGCCTGTCGAAAAAGAAGTTGTAAAGGAACCGGTCAAAGAACCGGTTAAGGAACCCGTCAAGGAAGTTCCTGAAGTCAAGGTTAGCGTTAACGAAAAGGCTGTAGAAAAGAAGGCCGTTGTGAAGTCTGATTATCCGTATTCTGTTTTGCTCGATGGTAAAAAGCCGTGTAAGTTCATTATGTTTGTCGAAATCGACGAACAGGAAGAACGTGCCAACAAGAAGAAGGTCACTTCTGAAATGAAGAATCTCGAAAAGAAGCCGACTTCTGCCATCCGTCACAAGATTTCCCTCGCTGAAGAAACGCAGGAAGAACTCACCGAACGTATCTTGAAGGAACTCGAAGAACAGAACGCCGCCTTCACGCGCGAAGCCGCAACGCAGATCTGCACGCGCTGCAACAAGAACCTTGTGTCTCCGGAATTCTGGGTCGACAAGCATCT
>JBGVAT010000211.1:0-2809 GCA_045224895.1 Fibrobacter sp. | reverse complement strand
TCCAAGGCCTTGGCCCACTCTTCTTCCGTGTGTCTCTTATACATAAAAACCCCGTAAGTTGTGTCCAACTTTCGGGGTACACATCATGTTCCGGGGCGGAATCGCCTTTAACAAAAACGCAGACTCCCCGGAGCCTGCGTTTTTTGCACTTCTTTTGCTTTTTCAGCTAAAAAGATTTATTTTTTTACCAGGGAGCAATGTATGAAGGAACATAAGAGACCTATTCATAAAAGCCTTATTCTTGGTAGTGCGGTATTTGTCACCTTTTTGTGTCTTTTACTTTCGATCCAGGCCTACCTTACCTATTCCAAGTCACTTTATAAGCGTTACGACGATAAGTTAAGCAACATCCTGAACTATGTCACGAACCAGGTCGATATGGACGACCTTTACCAATGTACCATCACCGGTCAAAAAAGCGAAAAATACGACAATCTCCAGAAGCTCCTCAACGGCATGGTCGACGATTTCGAACTGTTCTACCTGTACTCCCTATTCGTGCGTAACGATTCCATGTACAACATCTGCTCGGCCACAAGCAACGCAGAACGAGCCCGCGGTGAAGAAGACATGAAGTTGCTGGAGCCGACCGATGCATACGAACTATCCGAAATAAAAAAATTCGAAAATGCCATAAAAAGAGATGAAATTTCATTCTTTGAAGAAGATTCCGACTGGGGCGCAGCCTACACCGCCTGCAAGCCGTATGTCACCTCGCTTGGCGTCCATTTCGGCGTCATCTGCGCAGACATTTCCATCGTAGAACTTCACAAGACGGTCAACAACTATGTTCTCTACAATGTTGTCCTGGCGCTCTGCTTGGGCATCTTGTTCGTCCTTATCTTGATTGTCTGGCTGCGCCATAATGTTACCGGCCCGATTCTCGCTCTGGAAAAAAGCGCAAGCAATTTCGCCGAACGGAGCCGCGGTAAAATATCGCCCGACGAACTGATTTTTGACGCCCCCGAGATTCACACGCATAACGAAGTGGAATCGCTTTCCAAGGCCATCTCGCAAATGTCCCAGGATATGCGCACCTACGTTCAAGGGCTTTTAGATGCCGAGGCTCTCGCCCGTTCTGCACAGGAACAGGCCGAGGACATGACGCACCTCGCCTTTACGGACGCATTGACCCATGTCAACAGCAAGGCCGCCTACGACAAGATGAAAGAAGCTTTGCAGCAGCAGATTGACCGGGGAACCGCCTCGTTCGCCTTCGTGATGATCGACATCAACAACCTCAAGGATGTGAACGACCATTGCGGACACGACTGCGGCGACAAATACATCTTCGGTTCCTGCCATATTTTCTGCAACATTTACAAGCAATCCCCGGTTTACAGAATCGGTGGCGACGAATTTGTCGTGTTGTTGCAGAACAACAATTACAATAACAGGAACAAGCTCTTGAAAACCTTGGAAACCGAATTCCGGAAGACTCGCGAAAACACTTCGCGCAAGCCATGGGAACGTTACTCCGTCGCCTACGGCATGTCCGAATACCAAAAAGGTGACAGCGTCGACGATGTTTTCAAGCGGGCCGACGAAAGCATGTACCGAAAGAAAATGGAAATCAAGGGTACGCAAAAGTCCAATTCTTAAAAACTGCGACCCTGCGTAACATTTTTCAAAGTTGCAATATTCATCGGAATAACTAAATTTAGCCCGATATCCACGAAAACCGTACTTTTTCTAGGAAACGAAATATGGCAAACAATCGTGAAAACTGGGGTTCCAAGCTCGGGGTTATCCTCGCGGTGGCAGGATCTGCAGTTGGTCTAGGTAACTTTCTACGATTCCCCGTGCAGGCTGCAACAAACGGCGGCGGCGCATTCATCATTCCCTACCTCATCGCCTTCGTCTGCCTCGGCATTCCGCTGGCCTGGATTGAATGGACGCTCGGTCGCTATGCAGGTTACCACAATTACGGAACTTCCCCGAGTACCTACCACATTATCTTCCGCAAAAAAAAGAAGTGGGCAAAGTACCTCGGTTCTCTCGGACTCCTCCCCCCGATTTTCATCATTTTCTATTATGGATTTATCCAGTCGTGGATTTTGGCCTTCGCCTTCTACTCCGCAACAGGCACGTTGATGGAAGTGGTCGCCCAAGGTCCTGCAAAGATGACGGAATTCTTTGGCGACTACATCATGCTGAAGACTTGCGTCGGTGGCATCCCGGTCGCCATCATCTTCTTCCTCATTACGTTTATCGCAAACATGATCGTGCTTTCGTTCGGCGTGCGCAAGGGCATTGAACGCGCGAACAAGATTTGCATGCCGATCCTCTTGATTTTGGGCCTCGTGCTCGTGGTCCGCGTGCTTACGCTCCCGGGCATCGGCAAGGGCCTCGCCTTCATGTGGAACCCGGACTTTTCACAGCTTGCAAGCCCCAAGATCTGGATGGCAGCCGCAGGCCAGGTGTTCTTTACGATGAGCCTTGGTATGGCCATCATCTTCTGCTACGCAAGCTACCTCAAGCCCAAGCAAGACCTCGTGCTTTCTTCGCTCACAGCTAGCGCCACGAACGGCTTTGCCGAAGTGATTATCGGCGGTACAGTCGTGATTCCGATGGCTGTGCTTATCGCAGGTGCAAACATCGAAGAATGTGCCAAGCTCGGCACCTTCGGACTTGGATTCCAGACGATGCCGTACGTGTTCGGAACGCTCCCGTTTGGCGGCGTGCTTCAGACGGTCTGGTTCACGATGCTCTTCTTCGCAGGCATCACGAGCGCCATTTCCATCATCCAGCCGCTCATCAGCTTCTGCGAAGACGACCTCAAGTTTACGCGTAAAAAGTCCGTCACGAC
>JBGVAT010000210.1:0-4960 GCA_045224895.1 Fibrobacter sp. | reverse complement strand
GGGGCGTTCCGTGCTGGTGCGGATGCAGATTGCCGGGAACGGGTGGCCGACGCTTGTGAAGAAGGAGCTTTCTTCGGGGAGCGTGCCGCTGTCACTTACGACGGCGAAGGCGTTCATCTGCAAGCAGTTATAATCGTGGAATCCGAGCGGTTCGTGCTGAATCACGCGATTGTCGAGCTTGAAACCCGAGGCGGCAAGACGGTTACGACTGCGCGGGTGGCAGCTGTACAAAATCGGCATATCGTACTTTTCGGCCATCTTGTTGATGGCGGTAAAGAGGCTCGTGAAGTTCTTCTCGGTGTCGATGTTTTCTTCGCGGTGGGCGCTGAGCAAAATGTACTTGCCCTTTTCGAGGCCGAGGCGGGCGTGAATGTCACTCGCTTCGATTTGCACGAGGTTCTTATGCAGGACTTCGGCCATG
This sequence comes from Fibrobacter sp., assembly GCA_045224895.1. Classification (GTDB taxonomy): domain Bacteria; phylum Fibrobacterota; class Fibrobacteria; order Fibrobacterales; family Fibrobacteraceae; genus Fibrobacter. The sequence continues at coordinate 4,539 of JBGVAT010000210.1, read as the reverse complement.
GGGCTACCCGTAACGTATGTGCGTTCCTTGGGCAAGCCGCAGTCAGCGAGATAGCGGCGAGCGTGTTCGGAGTAGGCCATGTTCACGTCGCTGATGATGTCCACGATGCGGCGGTTGGTCTCTTCGGGCAGGCATTCGTCTTTGCAGCGGTTGCCGGCTTCCATGTGGAAAATTGGGATGTGCAGGCGCTTAGCGGCAATCGCCGAAAGGCAGCTGTTGGTGTCGCCAAGGATGAGCATCGCATCGGGCTTGCAAGCGACCATGAGCTTGTAGCTGCAATTGATGATGTTACCCACGGTTGCTCCGAGGTCGTCACCGACAGCATCCATATAGACTTCGGGATCCTTGAGGCTTAAGTCCTTGAAGAACACGCCGTTCAGGTTGTAATCGTAGTTCTGGCCGGTATGCGCAAGGATGCAATCGAAATACTTGCGGCATTTATCAATGACGGCCGCGAGGCGGATGATTTCCGGGCGAGTGCCCACGATAATCAAAAGTTTCAGCTTGCCGTTGTCGGCGAATTTCACATCAGAGTAGTCTGTTTTAATCTGCATAATATCTTTTCTTTTGGGATTACTTCGCGCTGCTCGCAACGACGTCATTGCGAACCCGTAGGGTGAAGCAATCTATCACTATTTCACAACCTTTTCCCCGAAGGTATCCGGGTGCTTCGGGTCAAAGGATTCGTTCGCCCACATGACGGTCACGAGGTTTTCGGTCTGCGAGAGGTTGATAATGTTGTGCGTATACCCCGGGAGCATATGCACAGCTTCAATCTTGTCGCCGCTCACTTCGAATTCCATAATTTCATCCGTGCCGATCTTGCGTTCCTGAATCAGGGCGCGACCGCTCACGACAATGAAGAATTCCCACTTGCTGTGGTGCCAGTGTTCACCCTTGGTGATTCCCGGCTTGGACACATTCACGCTGAACTGGCCGCAATTCACCGTCTTCAAAAGTTCGGTAAAACTACCGCGAGCATCCACATTCATCTTGAGCGGGAACGACACCTTTTCCTTGGGCAAGTAGCTCAAGTAGGTGGAATAAAGCTTTTTCTCGAAACTGTTGTTCGGGATTTCCGGCATCACGAGCGTATTCGGCTGGTCGTGGAACTTGTTGAGCAAATCCACAATGGCACCGAGCTTGATTTTATGAACTGTCGGGACATAGCAATAGAGATTTGACAAGGCCCCTGAGCCTGCCGAAGGGACTTCGCAAGGAACTACATTGATTCCGTCAAAGGTGCAGTAATGTTCCCCGCCCTTCAAGGCAGCAATCATTTCTTCGACGAGGTCATCGATGTAGAGGAGTTCCATATCGACATTCGGGTCGTTCACCTGAATCGGCAAGTCGTTCGCGATATTGTTGCAGAACGTCGCCACGGCGCTGTTGTAGTTCGGGCGGCACCACTTACCGAACAAATTCGGGAAACGGTACACCAAAACCTTAGCGCCAGTTTCGCGGCTGTATTCAAAGAACAGCTCCTCGCCCGCTTTTTTGCTACGGCCGTATTCGCTGTTGCCAAAACGGCCCGCAAGCGTCGCCTGAATGCTACTGCAGAGCATCACCGGGCACAAATTCTTGTGGCGCTTGAGCGTTTCCAAAAGGTCGCTTGCAAAACCGAAGTTACCCGCCATGAATTCGCTGTTGTCCTTCGGGCGGTTCACACCAGCAAGATTGAACACGAAGTCCGCGTGCATACAGGCGTCATCAAGTTCCGCCAACGTCGAGTCAATATCGTATTCGTAGATATCGCCAATGACCAAATCACCGCGTGTACGGTCCTTGCCATCGCGGATGTTCTTGAGCGCAGCCACCAAGTTGCGACCGACAAAGCCCTTTGCACCAGTCACCAATATATTCATAATAAACCTTTTTTAATTCAGCACAATCGTCTGGATCCCCTCCCTTCGGTCTAGGATGACGCAGAAGGGATTACTTGCCCGCCTTGGCGAGTTCTTCGCGGATGTACTGGAGCGTGAGCAGTTTTTCCTTAACTTGTTCAACATTCAAAAGCTTAGTATTGCTAGAGTTGAACTCGGTGAGCGTGTTGCGTTCCGTATCACCCTTACTAAAGTACTTGTCGTAGTTCAAGCCACGCTTGTCGCAAGGCACACGGTAGAAGTTGCCGAGGTCAATTGCATGGGCACATTCTTCGTTGGTGAGGAGCGTTTCGTACATCTTTTCGCCATGACGGATACCGATGACCTTGATGGCATTCTTGTCGCCGCCGAAAAGTTCGCACACAGCCTCTGCCTGGGTCTGGATTGTGCAAGCCGGAGCCTTCTGCACCAGGATGTCGCCCGAGACGCCGTTTTCGAAAGCGAACAACACCAAGTCCACCGCTTCGTCGAGACTCATGATAAAGCGAGTCATAGAACCTTCGGTAATCGTAATCGGGTTACCGGCGCGAATCTGGTCGATCCACAGCGGGATCACCGAACCGCGGCTGCACATCACGTTGCCATAGCGCGTGCAGCAAATCTTTGTCTTTTCCGGGCTTACCGTGCGGGACTTTGCCACGATGACCTTTTCCATCATCGCCTTGCTCGTGCCCATAGCGTTCACCGGATAGGCAGCCTTGTCGGTACTCAGGCACACCACCTTCTTGACCCCCTCGTCAATCGCAGCCGTCAGCACGTTGTCCGTACCGAACACGTTGGTCTTGACGGCTTCAAGCGGGAAGAATTCGCAGCTCGGCACCTGCTTGAGCGCAGCCGCATGGAAAATGTAGTCCACCCCGTGCATCGCATTCCGGACACTGGCCAAATCGCGCACGTCGCCGATATAAAACTTGATCTTTTCGGCCACATCCGGCATCTTAGCCTGGAACTCGTGACGCATATCGTCCTGCTTTTTCTCGTCGCGGCTGAAAATGCGGATTTCGCCAATGTCAGTCTGGAGGAAGCGGTTAAGAACAGCGTTACCGAAACTTCCCGTACCACCGGTAATCAATAGCGTCTTGTCACAGAAAATGGAATTTGACATAGAAAGTCCTTCTTATAATTTTTGCAAGCAAAATGTAGTAAAAATAAGAGGACTTTCGGGATAATCTGTAAGCTACCCCATAATTAGGACTGTTCATAACTAGACAAAAGGCAATTCCGCCTGCGTCAAAATGCTACCTTTGGTAGCAAAGGAACAGCCATGAAGAAACTGACTCATTCCGAATCAGAAATCGTCAAAAGCGTAAACGAACTTGAAGCCGGAGTGTCTGCGGACGAAATCTGCAGGCGACTCAATGTTTCCAGAGCCACGCTCTATCAATGGAAACGGAAGTACGGCGGTCTCGAGGTTAGCCAGCTTAAGAAACTGAAGGAACTCGAAGAGGAAAACGCCAAGCTCAAGAAGATGTACGCCAATCTCGCCCTGGACAACGAGATTCTCCGCGAGGTTATCGAAAAAAACTCTAGAGACGAACGTCGTATTGGCCATGCTTGTATGAGCCAATATGACTGAGGCGAATTGAGTTTCTGCAAAACTCTGACGCCCGAGGCCCGCAAGGAAATTGTGGGCGAAATAGCGGAGGAACACGACATCAGCATTACTCGGGCGTGCAGATTGATGGGCATCCACAAGTCATACTTCTACTACGAATCAACCAAGGACGATTCCGAGGTCGAGGCTGCGATACGGCAGAAGGCCGAGGTCATCAACGAGGGCTTTTGGAAAATATTCAGGCTGATTCGCAAGGATGGGCATCCGTGGAACCATAAGAAGGTCCACCGCGTCTACGAGGCGATTCATTTCAACAAGCGAAAGCCGTTGCGCAAACGCTTGCCAGCCCGAGTCAAGAATCCGCTCGTGACACCGGACCAGGAAAATGTCACCTGGTCGATGGACTTCGTTACTGACGTTTTGCAAAGCAACCGCAAGTTCCGCGAGCTCAATGTCATCGACGACAGCGACCGTGTGGCCGTTGCACAGAAAGTTGCGCATTCCATACCGGCAACTCGCTTGATTCGGTTCATGGAGGAAATCATTTGGGAGAAAGGCAAGCCGACCAACATTCGCTGCGATAACGGTCCAGAATTCATTTCGCATGAATTTCAAGATTGGTGCGATGGAAACGGAATCAAAATTTTGTACACGCAGCCCGGGTGTCCGACTCAGAACAGCTACATCGAACGATTTAACGGATCGTACCGAAGGGCTGTTCTTGACGCCTACATTTTCAGGACTGTAGATGATGTAAGGGAAATTACCGAAAAGTGGACGGATTACTACAACAACGAAAGACCTCACGACTCCTTGAACAACCTCGCTCCATTGGTGTATCGGTTGATGAGAACTGGGTGATTTTGTATACTTTAAACCAGTCCTAAAAATGGGTAGCTGACAGTTCGCATCAAAACGGTACGCCGGTTTCCATTACTCCGGTTTCATGGTGTATTTTGCTCCGGTATATTCACTTAAAGGAATTTGCGAAAGAAAATATACGCTACCCTATTTGGTTGTGTCAAGGGTCTTTCGCAAAAATAGTTTGTCCCAACATCAGATCTAGGCTACATCCATCTTCGCCTTTTTCATTTCCTTTTC
>JBGVAT010000209.1:0-6657 GCA_045224895.1 Fibrobacter sp. | reverse complement strand
GTCATCTTGCTTTCGAAATCGGACTTGCTCATGCCCTTGCAGTCGTGAGCCTGCTGGCCGTAAGCATCCACCGGAGCGCCATTCTTGACGATGGTCTGGATGAGTTCGATACCTTCGTTCATCTGCCAAGAGAGCGTGTTATAGTCGTTATAGATAAGCACAGCCTTCGGCCAACGTTCGCGGGCCATCTTGAAAGCCGTGGTAATGAAGTTGTACTGATGCTTGCCATTCACCACATCGTCGCCACCGAGAGCTTCGATAATGTAGGAACCACCGCATTCGGTATCGTCGGTACTGCGGCCTTCGGCACCGGCAGCCGGCTTACCGTAACCGGAGTGGTAGTTGTCGCCAGCCCAAATAGCTTCGTTCACCACGTCAATGTATTCGAGGTCGGGGAACTTGGCAGCAACAGCGTCAAACCATTCCGTAATGTATTTCTTGGTGAGTTCGACGGTAATGCCCGGATTTTTCTTTTTGCAGAGGAAGTTCGGGTACTGGGAACCCCAAACGAGAGCGTGGAACTTGAAGTGGCGTTCGCCCGGCTTTTCCTTGGCCCACTTGTAAGCGCCTTCGCACTTGTCGTAGTTATCCCAGGCAAACTGGCTTGTACCGCTGTTTCCGCCAGAAAGGGAGTGGATGGAGCCCCACTTGCAACCGTTTTCAGGCGTAATCTGGTTCCAGTAAGTGCCCATGTCGTCGCGGATCTGGCCGCTCGTCGTGATGTTACCGACGAACTTGGCGCCACCGTCAGCAAGGGCTGCAAATGATACAGAGAAGAACCCTGCGAGAGCTATCGTAGAGAGAGTCAGTTTTTTCATAATCCATACATCCTTTTTAATACCTATAGATGTAAAATACCTTCTATTTGTAAAATTATATTCATCATTTTTTATTATTTCTCAAAAAAAGAGATTTTCATGGACAATCCGTCCATTAAAAGACCCTTCTAGCCACCCCAATAATCCAAAAACTATCTTTGTATCCATGCTTCTCCGTGTTCCAGATTTTTATGATTCGTTCCATTGCATCGCCAGCAAATGCACCGACACGTGCTGCGTCGGCTGGGAAATTGATATCGACGACGAGAGTGCCATACGCTACGCCAAAATCAAGGGTGAATTCGGGGAAAAGCTCCGTAAGAACATCGAAGACGACCATTTTAAACTGTGCGAAGGCGACCGTTGCCCATTCTTACGGCAAGACGGATTATGCGATATGATTTGCCACCTCGGCGAAGACAGCCTCTGCGACATCTGCCGTGAACACCCACGATTCGTCGAAGTGTACGGCGACATCATGGAAAAGGGTATCGGGCTATGCTGCGAAGAAGGCGTGAGGCTCCTGCTAGACGCAAGCGGCAACGAAGACTCTCCCATCGCATTCACCGAACGTGAAATCGACGACGAACCTGACGACATCCCGGACGACGCCCGCGAAGCACGGGACGCCATCTTCGAAGAGCGCGCCCACCTTTTTAAAATTCTTGCAGACCACACGCGACCGCTCAAAAAACGTCTAGCCGAAATCATTGATTACGCCGTAGAAACGAGCGGTTTTGAATTTGAAGAAACGGACAGTCAGAAGAATTCCGCAAAGAGCAACGAAAATCAAACAAATAAAATACACAACGCCTGGATAAACGTCCTCGGAAAGGGCGAAAGCTACGGCCCCGCTTGGGACAAGGCTTACCAGGTCCTATTGCAAAAAAGTTGGGCTCCGGCAAAATTACAGACAAGCGCCCGCGGTTCGATTTCTTCCGAAACGGCAAGTGTCGACACGGCCAGCGATTCCATATTTACGGACCGTGACGGAGAAAAGATCATCGCCTACCTGCTGTTCCGTTACTACGAAAAGAGCCTATTTGACGGGAACAGCCTTACCAAAGTCGAGTTCGCCGTGTACTTTTGGATCATGGTGCAAAAGCTCGAAGGAAGCAAGATCAACGCCATCAAATTACTGAGCAAGCAAACCGAGTATTCCGAAGAAATCATGGAAATTCTCGAGACCGAATTTATGGGAAATTGGGCATTTTCACCCCGCAACTTCAAGCGGCTTTTGGAGGAATAGCCCACCGCCTTCGAAAAAGCGCATTTTTACGTTAAATTTTTCCTTTTTTTGATAAAAATCACAATCCAATCTTTTATTTTTTGGTATTTTACAACATATTTATAATGAGTCTTACGGACTAACGGAAAAGACTAGGAGTATCAAGAATGTTGACCCGCATTTTCAGTTTGATTGTCTTTGCAACAGCGATGGGATTTGCCCAGCTCGCACCGGAACCTCAAGTCGCCGATGTTAAATTGATGCAGGATTCTGCAACGCATCAGCCCATGAAAATGGACTTTTCCAAGCCGCTTTCGGGCATTAGCGACCCGGGCATTTTGTTCAGCCACTTTAGCAACCGCCCGCTCCTGATTTACTACTTTAGCCCGAAGTGCCCGCACTGCCAAAAGCACTTCCCCGAGATCCAGAACCTCATCAAGGAATATGAATCCAAGGGACTCACGGGTATCGCCATCGGTCTGAACGGAGGCATCAAGAAGAACGACATCCGTCTGTTCATCGACCAGTACCACGCGGTTATTCCGGTGTTCCAGGATACCGAAAGCAAGTTCGGGCCGGCTTACGGCACGGGCTACATTCCGGTCGTTTACCTGGTGCAGAAGGACGGCACGTTCTACCGCTACGAAACGCTCAACGAAGCAAATATGAACCATCTCCGCGCCACGCTGAACAAGATTTTGAAGAAGTAATAAAAAGACAACCGCATTTTTACACTTGTCACCCCGGCCCAAGTGCCGGGGTCACCTTTTTTACATACCGTCGGCGGGAGGCAAAATACCATATTGCTTTTGTCACCCCGGCCTCCGTGCCGGGGTCACCTTTTTTACAGACCATCGGCGGGAGGCACAAAGCACTCCGTGCTTTGTAGCATCTTCTTCGGCTCGGCAAAGCCCGAGCAAGCTCGGTCGCTGCTCTCGCCTTGCGAAGATGTCGAACTTGGCTTCTCCTGTGGCGTCAGACGGTATGAAAAAAGCCCCGCAAGGGGGCTTCTTTCATACCGTCGGCGGGAGTCGAACCCACGACCCGTTGCTTAGAAGGCAACTGCTCTATCCAACTGAGCTACGACGGCATTTGTGAGCACACAATATAGTAAATTATTTGTTTTTTCGTCAATTTTCGCCCCAACGAAAAACCACCTCTCCAAAAAATTACGCATTCCCCATTGCCATTATCGGGATTTTTATCTACATTTATGCATAGATTTGAATATTTGCATAAACCAAGTGTATACCACAACGCCGCACGGAGTTTTAATGAAGATTATTGATATTCTCAAGCAAGACAAGATGAGCCTCTCCTTCGAGGTGTTCCCGCCGAAGAAAGAAACGAGTTTTGAAAACGTTAAAGCAGCTACCGAAGCAATTGCAAAGCTTAACCCCGCATTCATGAGCGTCACGTACGGCGCAGGCGGCGGCGTGAGCCAGTACACGCTCGAAATCGCAAAGAATCTCAAGTACAATTTCAACATTCCGATGCTCGCCCACCTCACCTGCATCTCGAGCACCAAGGAAACCATCCACCAGCGCATTGAAGACATGAAGGCCGCCGGCATCAAGAACGTGATGGCCCTCCGTGGCGACCTCACGCCGGAACTCATTGCAAATGGCCGTGGCGACTGCGACTACCACCACGCTGTGGAACTCATCCGCGAACTCAAAGCCGCTGATGCCGATTTTTGCATTGGCGCCGCCTGCTACCCCGAAAAGCATCCGGAAAGTCCGAACCAAGCCGAAGACATCAAGCACCTCAAGGAAAAGGTCGATGCAGGCGCCGACTTCCTCACGACGCAGATGGTGTTTGACAACAACTTGTTCTTCAGCTTCCTCTACAAGCTCCGCGATGCAGGCGTAAACTGCCCGGTGCTCCCCGGCATTATGCCCATCACGAACGCGAACCAGGTAGAACGCGCCATCAAGCTTTCCGGTTCGTTCATGCCGCAGCGTTTCAAGTCGCTCGTCGACAAGTTCGGTAGCGATCCGGAAGCCATGAAGCAGGCTGGCATCATCTACGCCGCCGACCAGATTATCGACCTCTACGCAAACGGCATCACGAATGTACACGTTTATTCCATGAACAAGCCGGATGTCGCCGAAGGTATCCTCAAGAACGTCTCTGCCATTCTCGGGAAGAACTTCCAAGCGTAAATGAATTTGACAAGTCGCGAGGCCGACGAGTCCACCTTTACAAAAAAGACCTAGCGGTAAGCTAGGTCTTTTTCAATTCGTCACTTTCGCAAAAGCGAGGGGCTTTAGCAGCCCCGTTCGCGGTCACTGCTTCGTCGCAGCTTCAGCAGCGGATGCAGCAGGTTTTGCGGCAGCGGCCGGTGCCGTTTTCACTGGCTTCGGCGCACTCTCGACTTGCTTCGGAGCAGTCTTGGCGGCAGGCTCAGCGACCTTAGCGACTTTCGCTTTCAGCTTGCGAAGTCCAGCCTTAGAAGCGGACCTCACCTTCTTTTCGACATCGCCCTTGAGCTTCACCTTCACTTCGGGCTTTACGTTCGGCTTTACATCTGCTTTTGCCGGAGGCGGCACAGCCGTGCTATCCTTCAGCAAAGAATCCGACGGAGCGGCCACGGTGCCTTCGCCTTCGGTGTAATAGCCGAACGGGATGAGTTCCACGCGGCGGTTCTTGGCACGGCCTTCGTCAGTCTCGTTGTCGGCAAGCGGCATGCGAGTACCAAAGCCAATAGCGCGCAAGCGGTCGGCGGCGATTCCCTTCGATTCCATGTAGTCCGTCACAGAGTGAGCTCGGTCCTCAGAAAGCTTCTGGTTGTAGTCTTCGGTACCCACTATATCCGTATGGCCCTGGACTTCAAGCTTCACTTCCGGAATCTTTTCCAAGAGAGCGATGATGGCATCCAAAGTCGGATAGCTAGACTGCAACAGCTTCGCCGAGTCGAATTCGAACTGGATTCCCTTCTTGAGGTAATCCAAGTCTTCTTGCTTGCGGAGCGGGCAACCGTGCTTGTTTACCTTGATTCCCGGGAGCGTATTCGGGCACTGGTCCTTGTAATCGGGCACGCCGTCATTGTCGCCATCGAGCGGGCAGCCGTTAGCATCCACGGCAACACCTTCCGGCGTATCCGGGCACTTGTCGAAGCCGTCAAAAACGCCATCCTTGTCGCTGTCGAGGGGGCAACCCACGCTGTCCACGACTGCACCCTTCGGCGTATTCGGGCACTGGTCCTTGTAATCCAACACGCCGTCTTCGTCCGTATCGAACGGGCAGCCGACGCTATCCACAGGCACGCCCTTCGGCGTATCCGGGCACTTGTCCTTGTAATCATAGACGCCGTCTTCGTCCGTGTCAAACGGGCAGCCGACAGAATCCACAGGCACACCCTTCGGCGTGTCCGGGCACTTGTCGAGGCCGTCAAAGACCTTGTCTTCGTCCGTATCGATTCCGCAGCCGTCTTCGTCCACGACGATCGGCGGGAACGTTTCCGGACACTTGTCCTTACGGTTCTTCACGCCGTCGCTGTCGTCGTCGCCGTCAAAGCCGAACGTCCACGTGAGTTTTGCGATACCGGCAATAAGTGGCTGCGACACATAGCAATAGCTTGCACGGTAGCCGTTTTCGCCCTTGTACTTGATCTGGAAATCCTTGCAGTTGTCAAGAGCATCCTTTTTGTCGTAACCGTCGACGAGGTTTCCGATACCGATATCGATACCTGCGGCAAAGTCAATGTTGAGGAACGGAATCTTCACATTGATACCCGGCGTAAACACCATCGGGTCGGTAATCGGGCTGAACGGATAAGCGTCATTGCCAAAGCGCATTTCGCCACTGAATTCAAGGAACGGCTGGATGTAGTCGTTGACCTGCCAGTTCACGCCGGTGCTGTACACGAGCGTGTTCGAGGCGTCGCCAAAGCCGATCATGAGGCCAAGGCTAGAATTCCAGATAAGCGGAACGCCCTTCTGGGTGTAATCGACAGAGACAACACCCGTGAGGCCGAGCATCACGCTGTTTGCCGTGTAGGCATAAGTCGGGCCCCCCTCGTTGTCGAGGAACCACGCATGACGCGGGCGGATACCCACGCCACGCCAACCCGTAGGAATCGTCAAGTCGACTACGGCAGCAGTCGTCATGTAATCCGGGCCGAACCAGTGCGGAGTGCGGTACTTGCCGTAGAACTGCAAGTCGCCGAGGCCACCCTTGCCCATGTGGGCGCGGATTGCTTCGCCGGAGTAGTCCTTGGCGTGGTCATAGTAAATCGGGAGGCTTACGCCGATGTCCAAGTCATCGCGCAAACCGAAGGCAAAATTGAAGTTGCCGGCGAGGGCACCGTCAATGCGGCCCTTTTCCATTCGCGCATCCCAGACATCGAACTGCTGGGTACGTCCGTGCTGGTCCGTGAACTGGGCTGCACGAGTGTAGCCCCAGTTATCGGTAGCAATCGTACCGCCAGTACCTACGCGGAAACGGAAGAAGCCGAGCGTTTTTGCATCTTGCTGGTGGAGGCCGGTAGCGCCCCCTAAAAGGCCAGTCTGCGCAAAGACGGCAGCCTGGGCAAGAGCAATCAGGAGTGTCAGTTTTTTCATAGGGTTACAATTTGTTAATGGCAGTCACCAGTCCAAATTTGCCATT
>JBGVAT010000208.1:0-17482 GCA_045224895.1 Fibrobacter sp. | reverse complement strand
ACCTTTTTCGAAGGCTTCGTTTTCAATATCAGTGACAAATCCGTATTTGTAATTTTCGCTCATCTTTAACCCGCTTTAACCGCGTTTAACGCGCCCCCAATATAGAAAAATGTAGGAGCGGTTCCAAACGGAACAACTGCATTTTTATGTTAACCTACAAATACAGTAGGCTGAATGATTGTCTTTGTTACTCTGGCCTGTCACCCCGCACACCGTTGCGGGGTCGCCTTCCTGAAGCAGTCATCCTCGACCGTCAGGGAGGGGATCCAGTAAACTTTACCCCTTCTTAATCACTTCCACGGTGAGCTTGTTGAACGCAATCTTGCCGCCTTCGCGCAGCTCTAGCGCGGCCTTGAATGTCGTATCGTTCTTTTTGAACGGCTCAAGGATTGGCGTTGATTTGTTCTTGAGGAGTGTTTCGACTTCTTCATCGGAAAAATCTCGTTTGAAGAATGTTTTGGGAATCCCGTAATTGCAGGCGGGGTTCATACACACGTAAGCCGCAAGCGTTTGGACTTCGCCGTTAGGTGTTTGCGTGGTGGAACCGCTACGGAATCGCAGTTGGTCGCCGCAACAAGGGCAAGGAAGGTCTCTATGGACAAATTCAAAATTCGTGCGACCGTCTTCGCCGAGCTTTAAGTACGCATCGAATTCCGTTCCCTTCTTGCTTTTGAATCCGGTCAAAAGTTCGGTTTTACCGCCGGTAAGGAGCGCCTTGATGTCAGCCACGCGGAGCTTTTTGCCCGCAACGGATTTGAACAAGGTGAAGTTGCAAGATGGGCAGAAAATGGCGTTCTTGTTTTCTTCGAGTTTCTTTTTGCAGAGCGGACAGTTGAACTTGGTTTCGGTGCCGTGGAAATGCCCGTCATTCTCGAAAGCGAATGTCGCCTTGAAATCCTTGTCCCAGACGACTTTGGCATTGAATGTCGTTCCTTTCTTGGTCAAGAATCCGCTGATGATTTCGGTTGTGCCGTTGCTGAAGAGTTCTGCAATTTCCGAGTCGCTCATGACGTGCCCGGCAATCGTCTTGTAGAAAACGAAGTCGCAAGTTGGGGCTGTGTCCGGTGTGAGCGTCGGGTCGCCATTTTCGTTGTTCGATGTGGTGACGTCGCTTCCTTCGCAGATGAGGCGGTTCCCGGAATCTAAAAGCGTCTTGCCGCACTTGGGGCACTTGTAATTGGTCGGCGTTTTGGCGCGGGCGTCGTCCGAAAATTCAAAGCTGATGTTGCCGTCATCGCCCAATGTGAGCGTGGCGCTGAATGCCGTTCCTTTTTTGCTTTTGAAACCGCTGAGCAAATCGGACTTGCCTGTTTTGAGGAGTGTCGCCATTTCGGCGTGGCTCAATGTACGGCCGGCAATCGTGTGGCCTGCCTTGAAACCGCATTCCTCGTTTTTGCAAACGTAGCCCCACGGCGCAATTTCGAGCGGACTGGAACATTTCGGGCAAGGAATCGCATCGGTGACAGTTTCGCGTTCGAACTGGCTGCCGTATTTTTGACGCAGGTGTTCGAAGAGTTCCTTGACGTAATTCACGATGCCGTCGCGGAATTCAATCGGCGTGAGCTTGCCTTTCTCAACTTGCGAAAGCTTGAATTCCCATTCGCCGGTCATTTCGGGCGATTTGACTTTCTCGTCCATAAGCGCGATGACTTCGCGTCCGCGCTGGGTGCTGACAAGATAATTCTTTTGCGCTTCGATGAATCCGCGTTTTTTGAGCGTCTCGATGATGCCTGCTTGCGTGGCCGGCGTTCCGAGACCGCGTTCTTTCATCGCTTCGGCAAGTTCTTCATTTTCGATTTGCTTGCCTGCTGTTTTCATTGCGGCAAGGAGCGTTGCTTCGGTGAAGTACTTGGGTTTGCTTTTCTTTTTCTTTTGCAGTTCCAGACTGTCAAACGGCGCGTGGTCTCCGAGATTCCATTCCGGGAACGTCTCGACGATATTCGTGATATCATCGCCATCACCCTTGCTGTCGGCAGCTGCTTCACCTGTCATTCCCGCCTCCGAGCGGGAATCTCCTTTCTTCTTTCCTTTCTTCTTCTCTTCCTTAACGAGTGCGCGGAAACCTAAATCTTCATTGCGCTTGAGCTTCAGCCTAAAGACTTCGGCATTTGTCATGCTGGAACGAAAATGTTCTGTTGCGACTTCCGCCTCCGCTGTCATTGCACCTTGTGCATGACTGTTCGGCTCGGTCATACCAGAACGTAAATGTTCTGGCGCGACTCTCGCCTCAGCTGTCATTCCGGCCTCCGTGCCGGAATCGCCTTTCTGACTGGCAGCATTTAGCAGAATCTCCATTTCGCTCCAGACATACGGCTTGAGCCATGCCTGCACAAAGCGTTCCTTCGCGAGCTTGTAGATGTTCTCTTCCATCTCGGGGAGATTCTGCGGTTCTTCTCCCGTGGGGATGATGGCAAAGTGGTCTGTGACTTTGCTAGAGTTGATGAAGACAAAATTCTCGTTGCCGTTGCGCATGACGGATTTTTCTTGCGGCGTGGCGAGCTTTTGCGCAAGCGCGTAAGCCTCTTGCTGCATCGTGTCCGGCAGGTATTGCGAGTCCGTACGGGGATAGGTGAGCAGCTTCTTTTCGTACAAGTTTTGTGCGCAGTCGAGAACTTGCTGGGCGCTATATTTAAAGCGCTTGTTGCCCTCTTTTTGCAGTTCTGTCAAGTCAAATGGCTTTTGCGGGAACTGCTTTTTCTGCTGGATGTCGATCTTTGCAATCGACGCTTCTTCCGGCGGAGAGCATTTGTCTATAACAGCCTGCGCCGGTTCTTCTTTCTCAAAAATTGCAACTTTTAAATTGCTTTGTTTGTCTGCCGCGACCTTCGCTTCCGCAGTTGTTCCTGCCTCAGCTGTCATTGCACTTTGCGTATGACTGTTCGGCTCTGTCATACCAGAACGTAACGGTTCTGTCGCGACTCTCGTCTCACTTGTCATTCCCGGCTTGACCGGGAATCTCCCTTCTGCTGAATCCGAACTCCTTACATATTGCGCCTGGAACCCTTTCCAAGTCCCCACGACACTGTAATAGAAAAGTTCCTTGAACTGCTCGACAATCGCATCGCGTTCCACGACCAAGTTGAGCGTCGGCGTCTGCACGCGTCCCACGGAAATCATCTTTCCGCGCCCGGCAGTGAGCGTGTAAGCTCTCGTCGCATTCAGCCCGACCATCCAGTCGGCACGCTGACGGAGCCTTGCCGCATAGCTCAAGTTCAATCGCTCAGTCGCGTCTTCCAGATTCTTCCAAGCCTTGTCTAAATCCTTCGCCACATAGCTGTTCACCCACAAACGCTTGATTTGCTTTTTGCGAAAATCCGGCGTGTAGTCAAGAATCAAGTCAAAAATCAAATTACCTTCACGGCCCGCGTCCGCGCCGTTCACAAGAACATCCGCCCTTGCCATCATGTCACGCACAACTGCGAGCTGCTTTCGCGTGCTCTCGATTTCCATCAACTTGAATTTTTCGGGCAAAAGCGGCAAGTTCGAAAGTCGCCAACCGCCCTCGAAACCGGGGTAGGCGTCCAACGGCGCAAGCGTAATCAAGTGACCCACGCACCATGTGATGCAATGGTTCTTGCCGATCAGGCACCCGTCGCCTTGCGTAAACTTTTCCCCCTCAATACGCTCCAGCATAGGCTTGTAATGCTGATTGGCTACGGAAGGTTTTTCGGCGACGAGTAAAATCATAATTGCCGAAAAGATATAAAATTTTTCAGTTTTTAAGGGGTTTTTAGTCTATTTGCGGACTGTCAATCTTTTTTCAATAAAACGAACATCACCTTTGATTCAATCACTTTTTCCCGTTCTATTTATTCATGTTTGTGGCTTTTTAAAAGTTAGGGCAAAAAAGCGATTTCTTTTATTCCCTTAAAATTCCATACGCTACAAATCATCTTCAAGTGAAATAGATGAGTCATAATCGGGTTTACGGGGCTTATTATAATTAGGAAGTGGAGGATGATATAGGGGTCTTGTAGGGTGAGCATCATCCAAGATGCGCTTGCGGTTAGATTCGAAGCGGTCACTCTGGATTGCTCTCTGCATAAATGTTGCGTAATCTTCAATAGCCTGGTGAAGCTTATCGATTGTTGGGTGCAAAGCTTTGCGCTTGCTTTCCACACGTGGAGTCGGCAACTGATGGGCTAAATCCAAGGCGATAACCTGAATGGAGTCGAACTGGCTCCACTTTGCATCGAAAACCTGACGAGCGCTATCGCGAGCTGCAACAGTCACCATTGGCTGTTCCGTACGCTTCACAGCTTCATCCAAAGCATCAACGGCTTCCTTATAGTTTTTCTTCATGTAGTTGCAGCAACCAATTACGAGGTATGCTTCAGATACGAGGAAGGATTCCGGAAGGTTGGAGATAATCCACTTGGCGTACTTCATCGCTTCATCTAGCTTGTTGGCCTTGAGAAAAGCCCATGCGATGCCGATCATAGCTTCGTCAAACATCGGAGAGTCTTTCTGGACTTGGCCATACATCTGTGCGGCGGCTGCGATGTCCGGCTTTTCAGCAGAGAAGAAGAGGTGGCCTAACTTGATCTTGGCGGCATTCTGGATGTCGCGTTCGGACTTGTTAGAAACCGGCTGTTCCGTAACGGCGCGGAAGCAGTTTTCGGCTTCGTCAAACTTGCTCATACGGCTGTAAGCGATACCCATGGTGTATCGGGCATATAAGTAGTTGGCATTACCCGGAGGGATGGATGCGTGCAGGTCAATGGATTCCTGGTAGCGACCCTGTTCGAACTTAATCTGGCCGGCAACGTAGTCAGCGTCTGCCTTCGCATCGTTTTTGCCGAATTTCTGAACGGAGGTTTGGTACTTATTTAAAGCTTCCGTGTACTTGCCTTCCTTATAGTCTATGTTCATCAACTGGAAGTGATACTTGGTGAATAGGTCACTTTGCGGATAGCGCTTGATGGCTTCTCGGTAAACTTCCCTAGCAGCTTTGTGCATAAGGAGGTTTTCAAAGGATTTCGCTTTGTAAAAAGCAGCTTGGTCCACAAGGCGGAATGTCGGGTACTTGGTTTGGATTTCACCGAAGGCGTATGCAGCGTCTAGGAACTGACGATTCGAGTAGAGCTTTTCGGCTGCATGGTAGTCTTTTTCAAGCTCGATCTTCAAGCGGCGATAACGTTCTTCTCCGATTTTCTCTTCTCGGGTATTACCGAATTGGGTCGTGAGCTTGACAGCCCAGACAAAGCCGCGGTTCTTTTTGGCCCAGAGATCGTCGTGAGACATTTCGAAATCAAAAGCGAGGTAACGGAAAATGCTGACATCCTTGAAGTTAACTGTAGCACCGAGAACCGGATTGCCTTCCTTCGTGAAGCGGCCACGGATACCGAAGTGAGGAGAAAGATAATAGGTCAAGGAAAAGCTCATTTCGAGGCTCATACCGTCGCCACCTTCGGTAGAAGTATGGAAGACGTCAATGAGCGAAAACTCGGCCTTGAATTCGAGAAGACGATTGAATCCGCGATAGAACAAAGAAAGGTTCAGGTTCGTCGGAAGCTTGTAAGTGTCATCCGTTTCGTTGATAGCCGGAGCAAGGATGTTCTGAGCGGCAACACCGATGAGCAAGTAACCGTATGTTGAAGAGGCTAGCGGATTCCAGCTCAAGCCTACATCGGCATTGACTGTGAGCTTATCGTTTTCATCAAACTGGTTGATGTAAAGCACGTCGACACTGACACCGAGAGAGAACAAGTGGAAAAGTCTGTAAGCGTAACCGAACTGAACGGCAATTTCGCCATAAGACTCGCCACCTTCAATGGATGCTGCGTTTTCAAAAAGGGAGAAGCCCAAAGTGTGCTTGTAGTCAATCGGGTAGGTCAAGCTGACGTATTCCTGGCTAGCATCGCTATTGGAGGTGCTAAAGATTGCTGCACTGAATTCGAGCTGATCGGTTTCGGAAATACCAGCCGGGTTCACATACATAGAGGTGTTGCCACCAAATTCGGCAAACCAGTCATTCTGCTGATACTGCGTTTCGGTGGCCTTTGCAAACAATGGTGTGCTAGCTACAGCAAGTCCGAGAGCGGACGCCTTGACGAAACTAGTACGCAACACCATTTTATCTACGCTTGAAAAACTCTTCTGTAAAATCCTCTTCAATATACTTTATTTTGTTTGGGTAAACAAGCGATTTAGAAATCTTTATTCGCCAACGCCAAAAAGAATGCGATAGGGAATGGTCTTGGAATGGAGCCGTCCCTTAACATCATGGTATTTCTCTTTATTCGATAACGTGGAATACGGTTTTCTTCTGTGGAGCGCAGCTTTTGTGGTTTGCGTACCGAATAATACGGAGCTTAAAACAAGATAATTAATTTTATCTTCGTAAGAATCGTCGATGTCAAAGGTCCTCTGACTAAAAATCAACGTATCGCCTTTAAATGCATAGCTGATATCAGACGACGATTGAACCCATTCGTTTTTATCTGAATCATAATTATACCGCAAGCAGTGATTTTCCTTTTCAGGATTATCAATCAGAAATGATCTTGATGTATCTGGATAAGCTACCGTATCTGGATAACCGCTATAAGAATCCTGATAATAATGCAAGGTATCATTACTTATATGCATTTTCATTGTAGTTAAATGAGCCCGTTTATAGTCTCCATACAACACATGCGATATAACTAAAGTATCTCCAGAATAATCTATTGTTCCCTCCTCATATTTTTTACCATTAGAATATGAGACCAAGCTCCCCTGAGAACTCTCTTCTTTATACAAAGCGTAAGTGCCGGAATCTTTATAGAGTGTTGCGTTATTTTCTGGCCATCGACCATCAACACGCACTATTGAATCTGTCACATATTCATTTGCTGAGCCATTCCAAGAGAAATACAAAACTTGATTGAAAAGCACACGGTCACCACTATATTCTTGATCGCTTTCCTTGACCGTTGTATAAATATGATTAAAAAAATTGGCAGCAGGTCTAGCCTTCATGTATATCTGAGCGCAGTTCTCGGCAAACGCAAAAGAAACAACACTCAAAAAAACAGCAACAAAATGTCTCATAAATTTTCTCCTTTTGTGTTCTCCATCCCCTGAAATAGGATTGAAACTTTTTAGGGGGAGCATACGACAGATAAAATATACAAAATCTGGGGTTGAACCCCCTCCGTACCCCCCTTGCCATTCCTTTCGAATCTTTGTATATTCATGCACATGAGAAAAACCTTGAACCTTCTACTTCTACTTAGCATCGCTACCGAAGCGAGGTTTTAGGGATTTTTCAAAGATTTTCAAACGAATTTCAACCTAAAAGCGCCCGCTTCGAGAACGAAGCGGGTTCTTTTTTATGGCGAAATTCTATTTTTGAATCGAAAAATTAAAGGAACTTTGCGGTCTTGAAGCCGGCAAGGAGATAAAAATGACTGAAACGAGAAAACCATTCTTCTATGACGTAACACTGCGTGATGGTAACCAGGCTCTTCCGAAGCCCTGGAACAACGCTCAGAAAAAAGATGTTTATCTGTTGCTCTTGAAGCTCGGTGTGCAGGGTGCCGAAGTCGGTTTCCCTGCGTCTAGCGAAATGGATTTTGAATCGGTCATGGAACTTGCTAAGCTCACCGCGCAGATGGCGGAAGAAGGCGACGAAACGGCAAAGAACGTCGTGGTTTCTGGCCTCGCTCGCTGCATCGAAAGCGATATCCAGCGCTGCTGGGAAGCTGTCCAGTACGCTCCGCATCCGCGTATCCACACGTTCCTCGCCACAAGCCCCTTGTCCATGGAAAACGTGCTGCACATGACGCCCGAACAGGTCAAGGAAAAGGCTGTGAAGTGTGTGAAGTTTGCAAAGTCGCTCGTTGGTGACAAGGGCGATGTGGAATTCAGTGCCGAACATTTTGGCGACTGCCTCGAAAATATGGATTTTGTGATTGATGTTCTGAAGGCTGTTGTCGAAGCCGGTGCTACGACGATCAACTTGCCGAACACGGTGGAACGCTACCGCCCGAAGCTCTATGTCGATCAGGTTAAGCAGGTCTATGAAGCTCTGCCCAAGAACATTACGATTTCTGTCCACTGCCATAACGACCTCGGCATGGCAACGGCTGCAACCGTCGAAAGCTTCTTTGTCGGCGCCACGCAGCTCGAAGTCGCTTTGAACGGCCTCGGCGAACGCTGCGGCAACACGAACTTCTACGAAGTCGCGATTGGCCTCCACAACTCCGGCGTCGATACGGGGCTGCACCTCGAACGCATTTACGAAACCGCAATTCTCGTGAGCCACTGGAGCGGCGTGCCTATCTACATCCGCGCTCCGTTGATCGGTACCGAAGCGATCGTCCATCGTAGCGGCATCCATCAGGATGGCGCATCCAAGACGAAGGACATGAAGAAGGGCGCTTACCGTCCGATTGACTACTCGATCATTGGTCGTAATCAGAACGATACGCTCAGCTTCACGAGCCAGAGCGGCCGTACCGCCGTGTACGAAATCATCACGAAGTTCGGCTACAAGATGACCTTGCAGGAAGCCTCCAAGTTGCAGCCGATTTTGAAGGCTTGCAGCGAAAAGGAAGGCGAACTCAGTGCCGAACGCGTACTCGATGTGTTCCGCGAACATTTCGTCAACGTGAACGGTCGCCTGGTGTTCAACAACATCGAAGTTATCCCGGACGAAAACCGCTTCATTTTCCACTTCAAGAAGGATGGCGAAGCGCTTGTGAAGTCCGTGACGGCAGAAGGCCCGATCGAGGCTGCCCTAATGCTCATGCGTGAAATTGGCATGCCGGTCGAACTTGTGAAGTACCGCCAGCTCGTCGTTCCTGAAAAGGATACGATGTGGGCCGGTCGTGGCTTAAGCCGCATTGTCTTGAAGGCAAACGGCGAAGAAGTTGAAGGCCGCGGCGTTTCGAGCGATACGCTCAAGGCGAACATGCGCGCTCTCTTCGGCGGCGTGAACCTGCTGTACAAGAAGTAAACAAAGAAGTGTCATTCCCGCCCTTGAGCGGGAATCGCCTTCTCGGAAAAAAAACGGGAGAAAATTATGTTACAACAGCTTAAGACGCCATTCAAAAAAGTCTATGGTAAGGTTCGTTCGCGTGCGGGCGGATTCGTTGGGCCTGTTAAGGATTCGGCGTCCAAGTTGTTGGCGCTTCTCCCGAATGTCAAGGCTTTTGCCGGTTCCGAAGATAGGGCTGGTGGCGAAAACGCTGATGGCGTCGCCGCAAAGCCGGGACTGCGAGCTAAGCTCAAAAACTTCAAGCAGTCGCTCAAGGGGCTTAGCGACGTTCAAAAGCTGATCCTCCTTACGATTGCCGTAGTGCTCCCGGCGGGCATTGTGCTTGCTCTTGCCCTTGCTAGCTTCTTGAAAAAACGCAAAAAATAAATTGAGATGAACGCGCATTTTTGCTCGCCTTTCAATTGCGTTTCCCGTATATAGTCCGCCTCAGTGCGGATTTTTTTTGTGCAAATAAATTTTGTATATTTACAAAATAAAGAAGGAGTGCTTATGAATAAACGTATTGCGTATTTTTCTTTCGTCTGTATTCTTTTGTCTAGTTTTATCGCTTGTGGTGACGATCCATTAACAGTAACTATTCCCGAAGCCGAATCGGAAACAGAATCAAGCAGTTCCGTTGATTCATCCTCAGAGTCCAGTAGTTCTAATCAGGTGTCCAGCAGTTCCAAAAAAGCGGAACCTAGCGAAAAGTCGAGCTCAAGTGTAGAATCTTCGAGCGGTTCTGAAAAAGCCCAGTCCTCAAGCAGCTTGGCTAGCTCCTCGTCTAAAGAAAAACCTGCAGAAAGTTCGTCGAGTTCAGTAAGTTCTTCTAGCTCAAAGAAAGTTGTCGAAAATTATCCGGATGCCGAAGTGCGTGTCTCTGGTACTTACGATTGTTCCAAGTACACTTGCGTTACGACTGAATTCTTGAATCAGGACAACCTTATCGCTAAAGAGTACGGCGAAGTACTCGACCCGCGTGATGGCCAGGTTTACAAGACCGTCCAAATCGCCTCTCAAGTATGGATGGCTCAAAATCTGAATTACGAAACGGAAGAGAGCTACTGCTATAAAGGCGATGATGAGTATTGCGCCAAGTATGGCCGTCTGTATAAGTGGAGCGATGCCGTAGATAGCGCGAAATGTGATTACGGAACATTCTGTTCTTTATCGACAAATGTGCAAGGCGTTTGCCCCAATGGGTGGCATTTGCCGTCTGAAGATGAATGGAAAAAGTTGTTTGAATTTATAGGAACTTACGGTTCTACCACCAATATGATGTGGGCTGGCAAGAAGCTCAAGTCCAGGACTGGTTGGCAAGGTGACGGTAATGGTGCCGATGATTATGGCTTTTCGGCTTATCCGACTGGGTACAAGGTGAGTGTTAGTGGAAAGTCTGCGATGGAAGGCACTAATATGTACGCATGGACTGCGACCGAATATACCAAGGTGGGTGCAAAGTATATAAAGATGTCCCACAATCTTGATGAAGTTGGGATTTATGAGAGCAAGGACGCTTTGCTGTCTGTTCGTTGTCTTAGAAATAGTCGTTCTGCATCCGGAGAATGGGCGATTCTTCCCAAGTTCCAAGGTGACTATGGCGAGGTCATAACCTCTAAGGACGAATATCTGAATCCCGATGTTTATTATGATTCAATTGTAGACCCCCGCGATGGACAAGTGTATAAGACTTTGAAGATTGACAAGGACGTATGGATGGCTCAGAACCTGAACTATGCCGATAGTGCCAAAACGCCGAGTCTTATGGGGCAATCTTGGTGCTACAATGACGATGATCGTTATTGCAAGGTGGGGGGGCGTCTTTATACCTGGACTGCCGCGGTGGATTCCGTTAAGCTCTCTACAAGGGAGAATAATCCGTTGACATGTGGCTTAGGGGAACACTGCAAATTTGATGATGAAAAAGTGCAGGGGCTTTGCCCGGAAGGTTGGCATTTGCCGAGTGAAAGGGAATGGTATTCCATTATGATGAAGCTTGGAACCCAGACCGGCGCTGGAGCGGCTCTTAAGGCTCAACATGGTTGGAGAGCCAGAAATGGCTCGGATGATTTTGGCTTTTCCTTTTTGCCTGTTGGCGGTCGTTTTTCCAGTCGAGATGGCAGTTATCCTGATAATTTTAATTATGCTGGAGAAGAGGCTTTCTTCTGGGCTTCGACTTCTTATGATGATGATCGCGCTTATCGTATGAATGTTACTTATTCTGGTGATATAGCTCATTTGGGTTATTATCCCAAGTATTTTGGTCATCCGATTCGTTGCAAGAAGAACTGAGATGTGTTCACTACTTGGTGGTCTACTTTAGTTTTCTAAATTTGGACTACCATGCTTTCGTCTCGACTTCCAAAAGATCTTTCTCCGTCTCCGTTCTTTGCTGAACTGGAACGCGCAAAATCCGATGTACTTGCGGAGTGCGCGATCTCGGATGCGCTCCCGTTTATCGATATGACGGTGAGTAGCCCTGTGAAGGCGGGGTTGCCGGTGGATTTAGATGTTGCTGTCGATGAAGGTCGTAAAGCTTTTGGCAATTGGAGTCCTGATGCTGCTGGGTGGAAGTTGGCACGCGAGGCGGTGGTGGAGTATTACCGTGAACGTGGTGGCAACTTTACTGCAGGGCAGATTATCCTTACTGCAAGTACGAGTGAAGCTTATTCCGTCTTGTTCAAGACGTTCTGCGATCCGGGCGATGTGATTTTGACGCCGATGCCCGGCTATCCGCTTTTGGATACGCTTGCGCAGCTCGAACATTTGGAATGTGCGCCGTATTTTTTGAAGTTAAAACGGGAAAATGCCGCAAGCAGTCTGTCGCAACGCTCGCCTAGTACGTCATTGCGAGCACAAAGTGCGAAGCAATCTAAAGCAAATACATCTAGCTTCCGTTTTGTCTTGGATTCCGACAGCTTGCTTGCCGCACCGGAGCGTGCGAAAATCTTGCTGCTCGTTTCGCCGCATAACCCGACGGGGCATTGTGTTTCGCGCGAAGAATGGAACGAGGCTGTGCGATTCTGCGAAGAGAACAATATGATTCTCGTCGTTGACGAAGTCTTTGCGGACTATGCTTTCTCGGATAAAGTTTCGCGCACTTGGCAGTATGTTTTAGGCGAGAGACGAGAGGCGAGAGAGGAGAGTATGAAGGTCATCCTCGACCGAAGGGAGGGGATCCATAAAGGTTCCGATTGCGATAAAACTGCGTCAATGAACCTCTGGGATGCGGGCGGCGGCGACTTCATCAACCTTCCTGAAGACGGACCGAAGTGCCCGATCTTTTGGCTGAACGGTTTAAGCAAAGCTGTGGGATCGCCGCAACTCAAGCTTGGATGGATGGCGTTTTACGCTCCACGCAAAAATTTCGAAGAAATTCGTGCGGCTCTTGAATTCGTCGAAGACGCATACTTGAGCGTGTCTGCACCTGCACAGGCTCTCGGCATTTCGTTGTTGCCCAAGGCTGCCGCATACGAATCTAAAGTTCTTGAACGTTTGCAGCAGAACTGGCAGACGCTCCGTGATGCGTTCCCGTCCAAGTACTGCCCCGAAGTTCTTGGCGGCTGGTATGCCGTTGTGCGTCTCGGCGATGACGATGAAGAACTCACGCTTCGCTTGTTGCGTGAAAAGCACGTGCTTGTGCAGCCGGGTTTCTTCTTTGATTTTGACGAAGACGGCTGGGTTGTGATGAGCTTGCTGCAAGAACCAGCTCTGTTCAAAGAAGCGATTTCGCGCATCGCAAATATTGCAAAGTAAAAGTTGACTTAGCTCCAAAAAAAGAGATGCCCTCCCGGAACGGAGTCCGGGATGACAAAGGCGGGCATAACAACATAGACTCAAGAGTCGCAACAAAGCCAACTCAGTGTGTTTTGATCAGATCAAGTAAGTGATTAGTGGTTGGTGGTTAGAGTTGCTATTAGAACGTTCTTTGGACATTCCTGTTTACTAACCACTGCTTACTAATCACTGTCTACTTCCTACTAATAGTTGCTCACCTTGAACATCTTGGTGGCGTTCTTGGACGAGGCCTTGATGATCTTCAATCCCTTGTCTTGAATGTCGACGTTCAGGCTGTGGCCGTCGCTGATAACTTCCTGTTCAAGCTTGCCGTTGAGGCTGAATACCTGAAGGGCGAACGGTGTGCCGTTGGTGCTGCTGACAGTGATTGTAGAAGAATTGCGGACGAGGCTGAAGGCGTTGGTGTTCACGATGCGGCCCGTGACGATGCCTTCCTGTCTCTTTTTCTCTTCTTCTTCGAGACGCTTCTTTTCTTCTTCTTCCTCTCTCTTCTTCTTTTCTTCTTCGGATTCAACGTCGCTGCCGACGGATTCGACCGGAGCCTTCTTGCTCAAGAGGTAGCCGAGGGCGCCAACGAGAGGAGCGTTGATGTCGACGCAGACTTCGTTGACTTTCCAGTTGGAAACGTTGCTGTCATGGCTACCGCTTTCGAAGTTTCCAGCAATCATGCCGCCCAAGAGCTTGTTCTTTTGCGGAGCGTCGCCCATGCTGTTGACGTCGCGACCCGGATCTTCGTTGCCATAGTAGCCGCGATGGTGCGGTCTGTTCGGAGCCTTGGCTCCGTTGCGTTCGAAACCGACAACGTATGACTTCTTGTTGCTATTGTCGCCAAGGAGGTAGGCGATGTTCTGTTCAATGGCTTCGTCGTGAGATTTGTCCTGGGAGAACTTAGCGTAGAGTGCGTAAAGGAATGCGCCGCCCGACGGAGAACGGGTGGGGAATCCTGCCGACTTGGCGTCCTTGATGAAGATGCCCTTGCTGTCCTTGTATTCCGGCAAGTTGTACATATTTTCAAGGTAGTTCTCAGTACCAGCGAGGTCTCCCTGCGGGTGCCAGTCAAAAACGAATTCGCCGAGGATGTACGTGATCGGGCTTGCGTCAGAATAGCTCAAACGGGTAAAGCTGTTCTTTTCGAAGTCGATCTCGTCGTAAAATTTCCTGGCTTCGGTCTTATAGGTCTCGTCCTTGGTCGTACGGTAAAGTTCCATGGCGGCAAGGCAAGGGCCATCTTCCCAGATGCCATTCCACCAGCTGCTTTCGTAAAAGCCCTGGGAGTTCGTGACGCCCTTGTGGCCCTTGGCGTAAGAGTAGGCCGTCTTGGCTGCCTTCAAGTATTTTTCACGGGCGCTTTCGTCGGGGTCGATTCGAGCCATGACGGCGAGCATTGCTGCAGCCATACCCGGCGTGAATGCGTCGTTTGCATTGCCCGTAATGTCGCGCTGTTCGCCGCCGTCGCCGTTTCCGAGCTTGCTCATGGCACCTGCGGTAACCCACTTGTTGTGGTCCTTGTTGCCGTCGCCCTTTACGGTCACAAAGTTGTTGGCGTCGATGGCTGCCTTGACCCAGAAGTCGGCTTCGTAGCGGAGTTCTTCGAGGAGGTCGCGGATATCGTTTGGCTTGCCGCCTTTGCGGGTATAGTCGTTGCTTGACTTGTAATCGGTGAAGTCACCCGTGTAAAGGTCGTAATAACCCTTGGTGAATTCTGCAAAGCTGAGTGCAAGAACGTATGAGGCAAAGCCCTGGCTCTGACCGTACATCACGTGGTCGCCGCAGTCGAACCAGCCGCCGCTGACGTCCTTTCCGTTGTACTTGTCGCCGGTAAAGCTGGTCGGGTTGTTGGTGCCGTCCAAAATCCAGTTCGGACCCTGGCCTGAGCGCTGTGCGCCATAGAATCGTGTGGTCATCCATGCTGCTTCGACGTAGTCGTCATCGCTTAAGCCTGCATAGCTATCCGTGAATGCGAGGCCAAATACAGCAAGGCCTGCTAAAAAAGTCTTTTTTAACATTGTCATCCTCTAAGTTTCCCATCCACACTATAGCGTCCACAATATAAAATTTTATGGAAAATATTCACGCAAAATAAAATTCACTTTCCGGTATTGGAGCGTAATTCGTCTTTTATGTAACTTTTTCAATGCAATGAAAAAATATGTTGCTAAAAGTTCACAATCGCGATATATTATTTGTTGGTGTGGGGCTAGTTTTTAGCCCGTTTTTGTGGTGGGATGTATTATGAAACAAATAGTTTCGGTTTTTGCGTGTGCCGGTTTTTTTGTTGCGGCCAATGCACAAGTTTCTCTTCAAACAGCCTCTGGAGCTTTGGAATCGGCCTATGCCGAATGGGCTTCTGATGGTTCCGATAGCTACAACGTCTATTATTCGGGCGCTGGTGTTAGCGATGTCAAGGTGGATGCCCAGCTCATCCGTAAATACGGATCCAAGTACCGTGTCGACGTGGTTGGCCTCAAGGCGGGTAGCTATACCCTCAAGGTTGTGTCCGTAAAAGGCGGCAAGGAAACAGCTTCGACTACTTCAAAGTCGCTGACGGTCAAGGCTCACGATCGTGCCGGTTTTGCGTTCAGCAATGGACGTGTTCCGGGTGCCTACAAGGCTGACGGTACGCTCAAGGACGGAGCCGCTGTGTTTTATATTACCGAAAGTACCAAGAATTCGGTGACGATGGACGTGACGGTAAAATCCAATGGCACAAAGCAGACTTGCAAAAGCTTCCAGGGTATCTTGAATTGCTACAAGAAGGGCTACGAGACGACTCCGCTCGATTTGCGCTTCATTGGCAACGTGACGGACTCCGATTCCCTGGTGCAGGGTGATATGATGATTGACCTTGGTAAGTCCGAAAAGTTCTACGTGACGGTGGAAGGTATCGGTAACGATGCGACGGTAAACGGCTGGGGCATCCGCATCAAGAATGCGCAGAATGTGGAAATCCGCAACTTGGGCATTATGAATGTCGATTCCGATGAAGGCGATAATATTGGCTTGCAGCAGAACAACCAGTACGTGTGGGTGCATAACAACGACTTTTTCTACGGTCATGCGGGTAGCGACAAGGATCAGGTCAAGGGCGATGGCGCCTTGGACTGCAAATTATCTACGTACATTACATTCAGCTACAATCACTTCTGGGATAATGGCAAGTCGAACTTGTTAGGCCTCAAGGAAGGGACGAGCGAAGGTTACTACATCACGTATCACCACAACTGGTATGACCATTCCGATAGCCGTCATCCGCGCGTGCGTTATTACAGCGCCCACGTTTATAACAACTATTACGATGGCAATGCCAAGTACGGCGCAGGCTCTACGCTTGGTTCGTCCGTGTTCATGGAAGCAAACTACTTCCGTAACTGCAAATATCCGATGATGACCTCGTTGCAGGGAACCGACGTCTATGCGAGCGGCACTAAGCGCGATCCGACGAACAACGGTACGTTCAGCAAGGAAGCGGGCGGAACGATCAAGGCATACAATAACTACATGGAAGGCTCTTACACGTTCATTCCGTATGGTGCAAGCAAGTATATTTTGAAGGGTAAGGAAACCGCAATTGGTGATATTGATTCCAAGGCCGATTTCGACGCTTACGTGGTAACCTCGCGTGATGCCCAGGTGCCCTCTAGCGTAAAGTCTTATTCGGGCGAAAACACCTACAACAATTTCGATACGGACAAGTCCATCATGTACAGCTACACGGCCGATTCTCCGGAACAGGCGGTAGCAAATGTGCGTGCCTACGCAGGCCGTTTGCAGGGTGGCGATTTCAAGTGGACGTTTGACAATTCTGTCGATGACGCCTCCTCAGACGTGAACCAGGCGCTCAAGGACGCTCTCATGGCTTACAAGGGAAGCAATGGGGAAGTGATGGAATACAGTTCCAGCTCCGAAACACCGAAGTCTAGTTCTAGCAGCGAGAAGGTCGAAAGTTCAAGTTCTGCAAAGTCTTCTAGTTCTTCTGAAACGCCGAAATCTTCGTCCAGTTCAGTTGAAAAGCCGAAGTCCTCATCAAGCTCTAGCAGCGAAAAGGTTGAAAGCTCGAACTCTTCTTCTAGCGTCGTTCCGGAATCCTCTAGCTCTAGCAGCGAGGCGGAAGTAGGTCTCGCAAAAGACATGCCGACAGGGGCTCGTGAAATCTTCTATGATTCCCGTACAGCTCGCCTTGTCATCGGAACTTCCGACGTCACCCGTTTGGATATCGTCGGTGTCGATGGTCGCCGGGTCCATATGTCCTCCCTCAATTTTGCGGGGAATGCTCGTGTCCTTGACTTGAGTTCTCTCCACGCAGGCATCTATATCGTACGCCTCTCGACTCCTCTTGGCGTGCAGACCATGAAATTTGTGAAAAACTAGCTATTGCATTGACCCCCGCTTCGGCGGGGTTTCTTCCCTTTTTAAGTAAACATTTCTAATCGAAATGCCGTTTTTTGAGCGGATTCGCATGTATCTAAATAAATTACATCTATTTTCCCGCATATTATTTAACTTTCAGTCGGGATTATATGGTTGCGGAGATTGGGTGAACCCAAAAGGATGTTTATGAAAAAAGTCTTCGCACTTTTGACTTGTGCTGCCGTAACTTCTGCTATGGCAGTCACTGCAAGCCGTGTTGGCCCTGTGAGCACATACGGTGAACTCGTCGCAAATGGTGGCAAGCTTTCTGGTTCTTGCCCGGAATACTCTCAAAAGGCTGTTCAGGTCAAG
>JBGVAT010000207.1:0-7365 GCA_045224895.1 Fibrobacter sp. | reverse complement strand
AGTGTATCATTCATATCGGAATGCGTCCATGTTTAATTAAGTGAACTGTTTGATAAAAATCAACGCGCGTGAATATAGCAATTTTAGGGATTTTACATCGTCATCGTACCGGATTTAAGACCCTTCACGGGCTCATAACGGAGGGTGCCGTCAGTCCCCAGGATAATCGCCACGCCAGCGAGGTAATTGATCCACTGCTTCGTGTCAAAGTAGCGGAGGTTTGCCTTGCCGTTCGTCGCAAAAGCCGTGAGCGGCACGACCATCATATCGTGGGAAATCCAGACAGCGACCTTGCTTACCTTTGCAAAACGGGGCTTCACGATCTCGGTCATGAACTCTTCGCCACGGGACTCAAGCGGATAGTAGGCATCGCTATAGCTTCCTTTGTACGCATATTCCGAAGCCACGACCCATCCGCCGCCATTAGAATTCTTGTAGCTTTCAAACTTCGAATCGTCCTTCACGAACCAGTCGCCATCCAGCTCCGGAATGGTATCGTTCCCCATTTCAGATATGCCGGCACCCAACGCTACGTTCTGGCACGTTTCGTAACTACGCGTGTAAGTCGAATTCGCAAAGTAGATGCTTTCGCCCTTGAGCTTTTCGCCCACCGACTGGGACTGGCTCTTGCCATTGTTCGTCAGGTGACCATTCTTGCCTGTATCGTCCGTACGTTCGGCATGTCGCAAGATAAAGATGACCTTTTCGCCAGCGGCAAGGTTCTTGTAGACTTCTTCGACGTCGACAAATTCCTGGATGTCATCCGAGGTCGCCGCACGCCAAGATTTTTTGCCCTGTTCGTAAACATAGAACTTGTCGGCGTTGATCTTTCCGCTCTTGATCTGACCGTCATAATCACCAGCGCCAAAGCCAACGGTATCCTTTTCGATATCGGTCGCCACGCGCCAGGACTTGGTAGTCTTATCGCAAATGAAACGGATCCTGGTGCCTTCGGGCTGTTCGTAGTACGAGACGAAATATTCGCTCTGGCTGTTGCCTACGTGCTTGACCTGTCCGGCATTCATCGTGCCGCAAGATTCAAAGCCGTGCGTACTCGTCCAGAAATTGCGGACGTGCTTCTCAAAGTCCGGCACGTCGCCAAGCTTCCAGCCTTCCATATTCTTGCGGATCTTTTCAAGACCGCCTTCCGAATCCAGCTTAAGCAATTTGTCTGCAAGCTTCGCCTTCGAGGCATTGTCCCCCCAGTTTCCATCGCCCTGGATATCGGCCGCCACAAAGTCCGCAAACGAGAGCATATCGTTCACCGAGCCAAAGCTCTGCATCATCACAGAAACCGCAAGGAGAGCGGCGTCATAATCATCGGAACCGAAAATGCTTAAGTCTTCTGCAGCGTGATCGCTTAACGAAGTCGTAGCCGTCTGACCGCCGCGATTCCAGCCCCACCCCGAAAAGCCGCCAGTACTGCCACCGGAACTGCCAAGGCTGATTCCGAAAGACGAAAGCACATCGCTCAACGCACGGCCGCTCATGCTTCCGATCGGCTGGTTGTTGCCTGCATCCTGCACAAGCTTGAGGACACGTGGAGCCGCCATGTGCGTGAGCATGTTCACGTTAAACGTATCGCGCTTGGACAAATCCACGACCGCATTCAGCGTGACAAGCGACGACGAAAGCCCGCCCGTCAACTCGTCCTTGTAATAACCGCTGGCTTCGACCCTCACATACGGCGAAACAAGATTCACATTGCCAAATTCAAAAGTCCCGTCCGCAGAGGTAATGCAGGTTTCATGAGTCCTCTTGGAATCGGCAAGGCGCATCGCACTATCGAGTTCCACAAGCTTCACGGAAGCCCCGTAACGGAAAGGCCCCTTCTGAGCCACACCAACTATCGAAACGCCTTCCCTGCGGAAATCCCCCGCAGCATCGGAATCCAATTCCGCATCAGCTACCGAAGTATTCAATTTCAGGACACCGTCCTTGCATTCGACGGCAAAAAGTTCTTCGGCTCCCTTTTCCCACTTTCCAGAAATGCAGTAATAGAGCGCCTGTTCGCCAGAAACCATAAAGGCTTCACCTTCGTTCGACGCATTGCAGGCCGGCAACGACTTTGCATCAGAAACAGCAGTCGAATCGGGGACTTTAACAGTATCACGGACATCCGGATCATTCCCCTTGTTCTCCAAGGAATCCTTCCGGTCCCGATTGTCCTTTCCGTCCTTTGACGGATTATCTTTAGAGGGTTCGTCTTTCGAAGGGTTTTCCTTCGAATCAGAGCTTCCAATGTCAGAAGACGCCTCGCATTCATCACCTTCGCACGGCAAAGAACCGTAGCGAACGGAATCGCAAGACGCCAAGAAGAAAACTGATAAAGCTAATATCCAAACCCGCATAAGGAGAATATTAGTAATTTCCCAGCCGTTTTTAATTTGCAAAGCCCGAAGTCAAGCCACGAACAGCGACATATCGACGGTTACCGGACTTGTCGATAATAATGGCGACACCGGCCAGGTAGTTGATCCACTTTCCGTTCGATTCGTACTTTTTCAGTTCGATGTTGAAATTCGAGCAATAGGCGACCAACGGAACCATCAGCTTGTCATGCGAACTCAAAAGCACGAACTTTTCCGTCGGATACTTTTTCACAAGCACATCTTCGATGAGTTCCACGGAACGTTCCGCAAGATCGTAGTATGCGGCATCGGCACCCGTCGAGTAAGCACCCGTATAGGCATACTTGGACGTCACTTCCCAACCGCCACCGCATTCGTTCTTGGCCTTTTCCACGGCATCGGCATCCTTGACGTACCAGTCATCGTTCAACTGCGGGATTGTATCGCGGACATCGGATTGCTGGCCACGGCCCTTCGCAATGGATTCCACAGTCTGGTGCGCACGCAAAAATTCGGAGCCGCCCAAAACAAAGTCTTCCTTGAACTTCGTGAGCCTTTTGCCAACGTCTTCGGATTGCTTTTTTCCGTTGCTGGTCAATGTTCCGCTCTTACTCGTATCGTCACCACGTTCCGCATGGCGAAGCACAAAGATCACGCGTTCATCATCCTTGATGCCTTCATAGACGTCCTGGATATCGACAAACTCGGTCGCCTTGGAATTAAGGACAAAATATTTATCCTTTTCAATGGCAGTTGCCTTGCGCCATGTCTTGGAAGTGCCATCGTAAACAAAGAATTCACCCGAGAAAGCCCCCTGACGGACATCGCCGTCCTTGGCCAGCGGCACTTCGCCCATAAAGTCCTTCAGGCTGTCCGGAATCGAGGCCCAGCTGAACTTTTCATTGCAGACAAAGCGTTCCTTCGAATGAGAAAGATCGTCGTACCTTGCCGCATAGTAAACGCTACCCTTGTTCCTCACAAAGAACACCTTGCCCACGGCATCTTCGTCGCAAGCAGGGAATCCAAGCTCAGCCAAATAGAAGTTCCTCAGGTACATCTCAAAGCCGGGAACCTTGTCCATCTTCTTTCCGAGCGTTTTACGGATCGAAGCATAGCCATCCTCGAGATCCGTTCCAAGCGCCCAGTCCGCAACAGCAAGACGAGTCACAGAATCGTCCCATACACCATTCTTGGCAATATCGTCAACCAGGGACTTGAAGAACTTCTGGAAATCTCCATTGGCACCGGCCTGCAGCAAAACGGACGCACCAAGGAGGGCCGTCGCTGTTTCACCGGTTTCAGAAACCTTGACCCTTTCTACTTCATCGAATCCGTTTGCATCGACGTGGAATACGTCCCACACGTCCTGAACCGCACGTTGCTTAGCTTCGTCGTACAGCATCTTCGCATTCACCAAAAGGTTCAGCGTACGTTCCGATTCCAAGGAGGTCAGCAAATTCAAGTTGAAAAGTTCACCGGAAGATGCGTCAGCCAGAGTCCAGAGCTGAGCCGACTCCGCTTTTCCATCGACCACGTTTTCGAACTTTCCTTCAGCGGTGAACAGCACATAAGGCTGTTGCAAGTCAATCTTCTTGATTTCGTAGGAGCCGTCCTTAGCAATGTCGCCCGCATACGAAGAACCCGTCCTCTTGAAGTTTTCCGACGAATCCAGAAGCACCATCTTCACCTGTGCAGACTTGTCAAATGACTCCAGGGCAACAGAACCCGAAACAGTCCCGTCCACAAGCACATAGATAACGTCCAGGCCTTCAATGTCGTCAAGCGAATCCGCCGATGAAGACGAGCCTTCGACATTACCGCTAGACGAAGATTTATTTTGGGATTTTACGCTAGAAGAAGATTCCGCCTTTTCGCTAGAAAGCTTAGAATCCCCATCCGAAATGAGCTTCGCTTCAGATACGGAATCATCACCGCACGCCGCAAGGAGTGTTGCGAGCAAAAGAGAATAAGATAGACGAGAATATTTCCCCATAGAAAATCGCCCTCAAAAAAAATTTTGCCACTTAAACACCCCATAACAAGATATAATTTTTATAACAAAATTTCAACAACAACTTTTAGGCAATCAGCGATTTTCAGGGGCGATCATTACTTCATGCTTCCCGTTTCCAAGAAACGGGTATGCATCTCGAACGCACGGGAAAGCGCAAGCGGCAAGTGAATCCCCTTTGCATGCTTGAGACCGAATTCCAGAACGTCCGTGAGTTCGTCGCGGTAATCCGGATGGGCGCAGTTCTTGATAATCAGGCGAGCGCGTTCCTCGACCGGCAAGCCACGCAAATCGGCAAGGCCCTGTTCCGTCACAAAGATCTGCGTATCGTGATCCGTATGGTCGACATGGCTCACGTAAGGCACGATGCTCGAAATCGCACCGCCCTTTGCCACAGACGGCGTCAAAAAGAATCCGAGAGCGCAGTTGCGTGCAAAATCGGCCGAGCCGCCAATGCCGTTCATCATCGCAGAACCGCAAACAAGCGAGCTGTTCACGTTGCCGAAAATGTCGACTTCAAGCGCCGTGTTCATCGAAATCACGCCCAAGCGACGAATCACGTCGGGGCTATTGCTCACTTCCTGCTGACGAATGATGAAATGCTTTTTCCATTCCGCGCTGTTTTCAACAAATTCTTTCTGTGCTTCCTTCGAAAGCGTCAATGCCGTTCCGGATGCAATGCCGAGCTTGCCCTTTTTCAAGAGCGGCAGCACCGCTTCCTGGATGACTTCGGTGAAAAGGTCTATTTGGCCCAGGCGATCGTCATTTGCCATGGCGCAAAGCACGGCATTTGCCACCTTGCCCACGCCGCTCTGATACGCAAGACCCTTCGGAAGCCTGCCACGGGATTCTTCAAAGCGGATAAAGTCCAGAATGCGCTCGCCGATGTTCTTCGAAATTTCATCCGGTTCCACGAACGGAGTCACTTCGTCATAAGCTTCGTTCTCGACAATCGCAATGACCTTGTTCGGGTCGATGCGCACAAATTCTTCACCAACGCGGTCGCCGGCGCTATAGATGGCAAGCGGCTTTGCGTGCGGCGGGAGTTCCGGGAGGGCATTATCGTGCATGCCGATACAGCTATCGCCCAAACGCGTATTCAATTCCAGAATAATGCGGTCCGCCATTTCCAAATAGCAGACGGAGTTTCCGCCCGAGGTCGTCAGGCAAACGCGACCGTCCGGCAGAATTGCAGAAACTTCGATGATTGCAACCGTTGGCGCAGGAACAGCACCGGTACGCACAAGGTAACCCATCTTGCCCAAGTGGGCGTCAATGTAGCGTATACTGCCATCGTTAATCGCCTTGCGCAAACTCGGATTGGACTGGTAAGGCATACGCAGCGAAAGAGCCTTGGCACGTGCAAGCGCACCGTCACAGCTATCGCCCGTCGAGGCGCCAGCAAAAAGCGTAACCTTGAATTCTTGACCTTGTTCGTGAAGTTTTTCGGCCCTTGCGGCAATGGCTAACGGAACGGCCTTAGGGTATCCAGCCAAAGTAAATCCGGAAACACCCAAAACATCACCATTACGAATCATATCTGCAGCACTATCAGCGCTGCATTTTTTACTTGCAATCCAATTCATGCCGTAAAATTAGTATTTTAACGCCCGTGAAACACTTTATCAAATACAATATCATCGGCGTAATGAACACCTTGATTACGCTTGCCGCCGTCTGGATTCTCCATCAAGTCCTCGACTGGAACCTGGAACTCTCGAATTTCCTCGGTTTTGTCGCCGGAGGTCTCAACAGTTACTTCTGCAACCGCATCTGGAACTTCAAGAGTACAAACCAGAAGCGCACCGAGGTCGCACGATTCATCATCGTCTTCCTCTGCTCTTACGGAATCAACCTGCTTGTCTTGGAAGGTTCTGCCCACGTGCTCACCAACGCCTCCTGGTGCGAAGGATTTACCGCCTTCATCTCCAAGTTCATGAAGCCGACATACTTCGCAAACATCATCGCGAATGTCGTTTACGTACTCGTCAGCTTTACGCTCTACAAGAAATGGGTGTTTAGAACAAATGCGTAAGGCGAGCGAAGCAGGATTGCTTGCAAGCCTAGTTCCGAGCCGAGCATTTGGTATGTGAACGAAGTGAACATACAACTAGACAATTGCTGTAGGCTATATTAGCAGTTGAAAAAAAGAACGGCGCGCGGTTATGTCCGTGCGCTTTTATTATTCAGCCTTCGCTTTCTAGAAACTGTAACTGGATCCTTCGGCTTCGCCTCAGGATGACTTTCCTATAACCTACTACTTATCTAAAAACAAATACAAAAAGGGCGCCCTTGCGGACGCCCCTTTTTAGTTCTCAATCAGATCCGAGAAGATTACTTTTCGAACGGAACGAGTTCAACGCGACGGTTGAGCTTGCGGCCCTTCTTCGTCTTGTTGTCTGCGATCGGCTTGTCAGAACCGTAACCGACTGCGCGGAGACGTTCGCTGTCAATACCCTTCTTGACGAGGTACTTGACAACAGCCTGAGCACGCTGTTCGGAGATCTTCTTGTTCTTTTCTTCCTTACCGCTGTCGTCCGTATGGCCCTGGATTTCAAGGTTGACGGCCGGGAGCTTCTTGAGCAACTTAGCGATGTTGTTCAAGGTCTTGTTGCTGCTTGCGGTGAGCTTAGCAGAACCGGTCTTGAACTGGATACCCTTCTTGAGCTTGTCGAGATCCTGGCTCTTGTTCGGGCAGCCGTTCTTGTCAACAGCCACGCCAACGAGAGTATTCGGGCACTTGTCGAGGTGATCGGCAACGCCGTCCTTGTCAGAGTCAACCGGGCAACCAACTTCGTCAACAGAGACACCTTCCGGAGTATTCGGGCACTTGTCGAGAGCGTCAACGATGCCATCCTTATCGGTATCCGGGCTGCAACCATCAGCATTGACCGGGAGACCAGCAGCAGTGTTCGGGCACTTGTCGAGGTAGTCAGCAACGCCGTCATTGTCAGCGTCAACCGGGCAACCCTTAGCGTCAACAGCAACACCAGCCGGAGTATT
>JBGVAT010000206.1:0-3619 GCA_045224895.1 Fibrobacter sp. | reverse complement strand
CCCGCACTTATCGCAGGTGAGCTTGTAGCTGTTATCGGGGTCTACGACCATCACGCCGTCACATTCCGGCACTTCGCACGGGAGTTCCCCCGGCATCACTTCTCTATAAGTCTTTTTTTCTTCCATAATGCCCCGAATATAGAAATTCGCCGCCCAGTACGCCCACGACAATATTTATTTTTCGGATATGGAAAACGCAAAGACAGTCAAGCAATCGCAAGTAGAAACCCGCGACATCGTCCACCCTTCCGACGTGAACGCCTACAATTTTGTATTCGGCGGACACCTGACATCGCTCCTCGACAAAGCTGCCTGCATAGCCGCCTGCACCCATTCCAGACGCAAAGTCACAACAGTCTCGATCGACAATGTGCGTTTTTTCAAGCCCGCCACCGTTGGCACCATTCTCACCATCAAGGCCTCCGTCAATAGAGCCTTCAACACCTCCATGGAAATCGGAGTGAAGGTTATGGGAATCGACCCGCAGGTATCGTGGGAACCCCAAGTCATCTGCCACGCTTATATGACATTTGTCGCATTGGACGAGAACGGAAAACCGACCCCGATTCCCTCAATCATCCCCGAAACAGAGGATGAAATCCGCCGCTATGAAGAAGCCGGCATTCGCCGCGAAGCCAAGAAAAAACTGGCAGCATCTCTAGAAAACAAATAAATTCTCTCGTCCCGGAACAAGTCCGGGATGACAAAAGAGTTTTATTCTCTCGTCTAAAAAAAACACTGGATACAGTCGAAAACATTTTATTAAAAACGACCCTTTGACGCGCCGGCTTTCGTTTCTAGATTTTTACACATGAAACAGATCGACGTCAAAGACCGTTCGCTCATCAGCCTTTCGTGGCCGCTAATCCTCACATTCGCCGTGAGCATGATCCAGCCCATGATGGACAGCTGGTTCTTGTCGCGCACTTCCGAAACCGCAGCCGCGGGTGTCGGCGCCATGCTCCCGATTCTTGGGGCGCTTTTCACCGCGCTCCACGCATTCTCGCAATCCGGCGCTAGCATCGTTTCACAGTACATTGGTGCAAAACAGAACAGCCACGCCAGCAGCACACAGACGATGGTCCTCTTCGGGAGCATTCTTCTCGGCATCGCGCTCACGCTCGTCATTTATCCGCTCTCCGGGAACATTCCGCATTGGATGGGACTCACCGATGAGCCCGCCAAATATGCCACGCAATTTTTAAGCGTCGTTTCGTTCGGGTTCGCCTTCCGCGCCCTGCAAACCATTTTGACCGCCCTCATCGCGACACACGGCCTTACCATTTGGAACTTTGTCGGGAACACGCTCACGATTGCCACAAACGCAGCCTTGAACGTCGTATTCCTCGAAGGGCTTTTCGGACTCCCAAAAATGGGTGTTCACGGGGTCGCCCTCGCAACCGCACTTTCCTGGCTCATTTCTTCGTGCATTCTCTGGCTTGTGCTCAAGTTCAAAGTACACCACCACAGCAAAATTCGCGACTGGAAACGCACCCGCGTTCTTTTGCCCGACTGGATCCGCATCGGCCTCCCCGCCGCCGCAGAACCCATCAGCTTCCAGCTTTTCCAGGTGTTCATCACCGCGATGGTCGTCTACATCGGCACAACCGCAATGACCGCCCGCGTGTTCGCAGGGAACTTTGCCGCATTGTCCGTCATTCTTGGAGTTGGCCTTGGCAGCGGAAACCAGATTCTCGTGGCGCACCTCGTCGGTGCACATGACTACGTCAAAGCAAACCGCCGCGTTCATCAAACACTCGCCGTGGGCATCATCAGCGGATTCTTGCTATCCGTCGCAGTCGCGCTCCTCGGCGAACACCTGCTCAGGCTCTACACCGATAATCCCGAAGTTCTCCGCCTCGGGAAAATTTGCCTTTGGTGCGATGTCGCCGTGCAGCCGTTCAAAGCAGTGAACTTCATCGTCACCACATCGCTCCGTGCTGCAGGCGATTCCAAATTCCCGGCGCTCGTGGGTAGCGGCATGATGTGGACGCTCGGCCTTGCCACTTCGCTTATCCTCGCGTTTGTCGTTGGACTCGGACTCCCCGGCCTTTGGCTTGGCATGGCCGCCGACGAATTCTACCGTTCGTTCGCGAACATTTGGCGCTGGAAAAGCGGCCGCTGGAAAAGCAAAGCGGTTGTTTAATAAGCAAAATGTCCGGCGGGAAGGCCGGACTTCATTATTCAAAGAACTTTGTCAATTTACGATTGACCTAGAGCAGCCTTAATGGCGAGTACATCTGCTTCAGAAAGCTCTGTGAAATCGATAATCTTATCAATAGGTTCATTCTTCAACAGCATTTTTTCCGCAATTTTGCGAGCTTTTAGAATGCCTCCTTGATGCAAGCCGCTATCAACAGCCGCTTTATGGATAGCGTATTCATCCCACTTGGCTTTCTGTGCTTCGTCAATCATCTTCTGTTCCTCTTTCGATAATTTAGCCAATTTTGCAGTCGAAAACAAGAGCTCGAACACCGTATTCGCATACTGCTTGGGCATCTGCGTCATGTTTTTCATGTTCTTAAGCGCGTAAAGCGCCTTATCGAGCGTTGTTTCAAGCTCGTCCAATGGCTTATTAAACTTCGGGAGTTCCACAAACGCAAAATTGAGAGTATCGCTGATGCAAGATCCATTGATTTCTCGAAGCTTTGCCCGGCGGATGTAACGGTCATCAGCAAACACATTAAATTCCATAAATACGACCGTAACGACAGGGTTCAATTCGTAATTGTACTTCTTGCCGCGTTGCCCCTGTGCAATGATCGTCTGCGAGGCGTAATAAATCGATCGATTGACTATGTTTTCCTGAAAAAGGATCTGAACTTCGATGATGAACCTACGCTGTGCCGAATCAATGCAGTGCAAGTCAAAGACAGAAGTCCGATTTTCGTTCGAGCCGTCATTGTATTCCTTATTACGGGACTGCACATCCACAATCGGAGATGCTATTTCACCTTCAAGCACGGCGTTCAAAAGTGCAATCAGGCAAACCTTATTTTGCGTGTCAGGATTAAAGGCCTTCTTGAAAGTCCTGTCAAGAAGAAGATCTGCGAAAACACCCGCGCCTTTGTATTCTTCGAATGTCTTTGCCTCGCCAATCATTTCACCATGGCTATTTTTTGTTTCGGCCAGAATATTATTTTCCATATTTTTCCAGTGTTAAAACGCCCGATAATGTCGGGTCCATAGACAGAAAATTGCTCCCTATCCATTTTATTAACACGCTTTTTGGGAAAAAATTGGTCCACTATTTTTTATAAAAATGAAATTTTTACAATTGACAACACTGTATGCAAAAAAATCCGGCGGGAAAGCCGGACGATTTTTCTATTGACTAATAACCAATAACTAAAATCGTTATTTAAGTATAAATTAAATTCACTTAAACAAAAACTATAATAGACAAAAACTATAAATGGCAATATAATAAGAAAATTTCCACATCAGCAAGCGACTTCAAAACCCAAAGCAAAGCGCTCCAAAGGCAAGCAGAGCCGCCCCCACCCCCCAAAAATTTCTACATTTGGCGCATGCCGTTCTACTCCGACGAAATCATCCAAGAACTCAAGAACCAAGCGGATATCGCGTTGGTCATTCAGCAGTTCTTGCCGCT
Source organism: Fibrobacter sp. (assembly GCA_045224895.1). Classification (GTDB taxonomy): domain Bacteria; phylum Fibrobacterota; class Fibrobacteria; order Fibrobacterales; family Fibrobacteraceae; genus Fibrobacter. The sequence goes on along the minus strand of JBGVAT010000206.1, from coordinate 6 downwards.
CAAAAA
>JBGVAT010000205.1:0-12214 GCA_045224895.1 Fibrobacter sp. | reverse complement strand
CCGTCCTTGCCAGGAGCGCCCATACGAACCTTGACTTCGCCACCGAGCTTCTTGACGCGTTCGGTCACGACGGCGATGGCGCCCGGGATGATTTCGAGGGGTACTGCGAACTTGGTGCCGAGCTGCTGCACTGCCTTGCCGGAGTCTGCGATGATCACGTAGTTGTCCGTCATGGAGGCGACAATCTTTTCGAGGAGGTGAGCGGCTCCGCGGCCCTTGATGAGGTTACGGTTCGGGTCGATTTCGTCGGCACCGTCGATCACCATGTCGAGGTGGCTGACTTCGCCCATTTCCTTGAGCGGGATGCCGAGGCTACGGCATTGGAGCGTCGTGCTCCAGCTGGTCGAGACGCCCGTCACGTGGATGCCTTCGGTCTTGATGCGTTCGGCAAGGCGGTTCACCATATGAGCTGCCGTGCTGCCAGTGCCGAGACCGACAATCATTCCGTCCTTGATCATGTCTGCGGCGCGAACGCCTGCAGCCTTCTTGAGTTCATCCATCGATGCCATTAACGCCATCTCCTTTCGTTAGAGTCAAAATTGTCTCCGCCCAGGCGGTTGTCGTAACTGTCGTAGTTGTCGAATCCGTCGTAATCGTCTTCGTCCGGGAATCCGGATTCCTGTTCGGTAAAACTTGCATCTACAATATCCACGACCTCGACGTTAAAAGTCAGGTTCTTGCCTGCAAACGGGTGGTTCCCGTCAACAATCACGGCATCCTCGAGAATTTCCTTGATGATGTAGATGCCATCGCTCTGTTCTTCATCGTCGTCGAGGTTCAGGTCGTTTACAAATTCTTCGGCTGTGTCCGGCAACTGGAATTCACGGATGTCGTTGTCCTGAAACATTTCGAGTTCCATCCCGATCCAGAGTTCTCCGACGTCGCGGAGTTCTTCTTTCGGTACCTTGAGGACGAGATCTTCGCGGTATTCTCCGTAACCCAGATTAGCAGGAATATTCACGGTGAACTTTTCACCCAGGTGGCGCCCGGCAAGAGCGTCTTCGAGGCCTGGAATGATGTTGTTGTATCCGTGGATGTACACGAACGGCTGGGAGGCGGGGACTTCTTCAAGAATCCTCTTGCCTTCTCTGAGGGTGTAGGCGATACTCACCTTCATTTTGTCTTGGATGACTTCCATACTTGCGTAAATTTAGTAAAAAAGGACAATGTCGCCACTTACATAAAATTGTTTTTCTAAATTGCAAGTATGCTTTACGGTATTTGTTCTGACATCCATTCCAACGCCACCGCATTTAAGGCCGTTCTTGAGTCCATGCGTGATAATGGCGTTGAACGCAAGGTGTGTCTTGGGGATATTGTTGGTTATGGCGTCGATACCGATGAATGTGTCGACTTGGTTCGTGAAAATATGGATTTTTGCCTGATCGGCAACCACGACAGTGTGGCGGTCAAGTACGAATCCAGTGCTGGTTTTAACCCTTATGCCAAGCAGGCTATAGAATGGACGCAAAAGCACCTGTCCAAGGAGTCTGTGGCGTATATTCGTTCGCTTCCGTATATTTTTGAAGAAAACGACATTTGCTTTGTGCATGCGTCGCCGTTATCTCCGGCAGACTGGGTCTATGTGACCGACCTCGAAGATGCGCTGAACGCCTTTGACCATTTCACGGAACGCTACTGCTTTGTGGGGCATACGCATAGCCCGGTCATCATTGCGAGCCGTCCCTTGGCCATTCCCAAGATTCTGGACGAATACGAGTATGTGATTGCGAATACCGAACGATTGCTGGTGAATGTCGGCAGTGTGGGGCAACCCCGTGACCGCGACCCGCGTGCCTGCTGGTGCCTGCTCGATACCGAGACCAAGTGCGTGCGCCTTATCCGCGTGGAATACGACATCCGCGAGACGCAGAACCGCATGAAGAAGGCCGGAATGCCCTCGTTCCTCATCGATCGTCTTTCGGTAGGCCGTTAAGATGAAATGGATCTTAGCAGTTTTTGGTCGTGCCGGCTCTCCGCTCATTGCTGAAGAAGTGGAAAAGTATGTCAAGCGCTTGCGTGGTTCCGCAAAGCCACTCGAAGTGGTTGAACTGAAGGAGTCCAAGCTCGACGACCATACCCAGGCGCTCGCCCAAGAGGCCGCCCTCTTTGAAAAAAAGTTCCCGCGCAACGAATACAAGCGCGTCATCTTGTCCGAAGAAGGCAAGCTGATGGACACTGTCAAGCTTGCCGATACTTTGCAGGCCCGTTTTCCGGGGAATATCGTGTTCTTGATTGGCTCCGCGTACGGCATCGACGAAAACCTGAAAAAGTCCGCCGACTTGCTCCTGAGTCTTTCGCCTTTGACTTTTACCCATGACCACGCCCGGATGATTACGGCAGAACAGCTCTACCGCGTCCAGATGGTCATGCAGAACCACCCGTATCATCATCGATAGTAGACGGTAGACAGTAGGATGTAGGCAGTATGTTAATTTCCGCAATTGTAGCAGTATCCGAAAACAATGTCATTGGTCGCGACGGCCACTTGCCCTGGCACCTGTCTGCCGACCTCAAGCGCTTCAAAGCGATCACCACGGGCCATTCCATTATCCTCGGCCGCAAAAATTACGATGATATCGGACGCCCGCTCCCGAACCGTACGAACTACGTGCTGACCCGCAACAAGGATTTCCAGGCTCCGGGCTGCATCGTCTGTTCGTCCTTGGAGCAGGCTATCGAAGCCGCCAAGGCGGCGGGCGAGACCGAATGCTTCATTATCGGCGGTGCGGCCGTCTACCGCGAGGCCATGCCTTTGGTGGATAAGCTGTATTATACGAAGGTGCTTTCTCACGTCGATGGCGATGTGTTTTTCCCGGAGTGGGTGGGAAATTTCGCAAAAATAAGCGAAGAAATGGTCCCTGCTGACGAAAAAAACGACTTTCCGACCCTATATCAGATATGGGTACGAGAAAAATAAGTTCTTTTTAGCGCAAAATTACTTATTATATATATGTGCTAATGAGAAATGGAAAGAGACTCGTAAAAATCCTCATTGCAGTATTATCTGCTGTAATTGTGGCTTTATTCGTCACCAGTTTCAATGGCGCATGCCGTCATGGAATGTGTGACAACCTGATCCGCCTCGAGGGGGGCTGGTCGGTCTCTTTTTCTGATGTCCGTCTTCCGCCATTAAAGCACGTTTCGGAATTCCGTGTTCCGTCGAACATCACTCCTGGTGATACGATTATTTATGAGCGCGATATGGGCGGGACTTCGATTCCCTTGCCGACAACGCTCCGCTTCCACGCTTATCACGTTGCTGTCGCTGTTTACGTCGACTCGACCTGCTATTACAGTTATGGTTTTGACCGGTTCGAAAAAGGCGAACTGGTCGGTAGCGGCATCCACCTGGTCAACATGCCAGAGCACCTGGATCGGCATACCATTCGCGTGGTGACTGTTGTGACCGAAAAGGCGGCGGCAAAGTCGCTGACCTCCATTGAATTGTTGCATTCGGGCGCGATGACGGATTACTTTGCGAACAATTCCGGCTCGATTGCGATTGGCATTTTCCTCTTGTTCTTTGGGCTTATCGCCTTTATTACAGGTGGCTTTGCGGTGGTGTTCGACCGCGCGTTCTACCGTCTTATCTTGATTGCCGTGTTCTCGTTCTTGATGGGGCTTTGGACGCTCAATTACGGAAAGTGTATCCAGATCTTCTCGATGAATTACGCTATGGATACGACGCTTGAATATGTGTCGCTGTACCTTTGTGCGATTCCGTTCGGGCTCTTGATTATCAATATGCGCCGTGGCAAGATTCCGTCCTGGAAGCTGAACCTGGTAAAGGCCTTTGTCGCATTTGGCGTGCTGTTCTTTGTGGTGACGACCATTCTTCATGTGACGAATGTCGCCCATTACCCGACGTTCCTGTTGGTTTACCACACGTATATTTTCATTGCGTTTGCCATTATGGCCATTTTCCGTGTGCTGTACGACCGTGGCGCCGGCTTGCAAGAAAAGATTCTCGCTTCGGGCACTGTTGTCTTTGTCGTTTTTGCGATTGCAGACGTGTTCCGTTATAACATCCAGAACCTTTTTGGCCTGGCCAAGCCGTTCCTCGATGCGACGTGGCTGCCGATCGGTGCGCTGTTGTTCATTTTGCTTTTGATGGTCGGCTACCTTGTGTACTTGTACGAAGAACTGCGCGACAAGACCGAGAAGGAACTGTTGCGCCAGATTGCCTATCGCGATGCGCTGACGGGTATCTACAACAGGGCCAAGTGCGAACGTATCTTTGAAGTCCTCAATCGCGATGACAGTGACTACGCCATCGTGAGCATCGACGTGAACGGTCTCAAGTTCGTGAATGACCATTTTGGGCATTCGATGGGCGACAAGCTTCTATGCTGCTTTGCCGACGTGTTCCAGAAAGCGTTTAAGGGCATCGGTACTACAATCCGTATGGGCGGCGACGAGTTCGTTGCCATTATCCGTGCCGAACATCTCTCGGACCTTGCTTCTGCGCTGAAGACGATGGTCCATTTGGAAAAAGAAGCCGAACTTCCGATCAAGCTGAATGTCGCTTACGGTTATTCCGTGCGTCGTCGTGGCGATGCCGTGACTGCGATGGACGTTTACCGCATGGCCGATGCTAATATGTACGCTATGAAGCTTGCCTCCAAGCAGCAGCGTATGGCGTAATCAGAGTTTTTAGAATGTCACTAGAATGTCACCCCGGATTAAATTCCGGGGTCGACTTTTTTATATAAGAAGGCGATGCCGGCACGGAGTCCGGCATGACAAAAATGTCATCTTGGAACCGTCATCCTCGAACAAAGTGAGTGAAACCAAAATTTCTCGTAATACAATGTATGGATTCCCTCCTTCGCTGTGCTCAGTCGAGAATGACAATCCTAATAACTAAATATCTTTTCTCTCCCGCGATTTTTTGTATAGATTTTGACTGATGATAGAATTCAATGTCTTTTATAAATTGGTGGCAGCGCTGGGTATCGGCTTTATTATTGGTATGCAGCGTGAAAACTCGTATTCCCGCAATAATTCCAGGCATCCGGCGGGGCTCTGCTCGTTTTCGATCGTGAGCCTTTGTGGCGCCTTGTCTTGTTTTTTGGGCGAATTGATGAATTCGCTTGCGCCCTTTGTGACCGGGCTTGTTGTGGTTGGGCTTTTGCTTTTGGCAAGCCATGTGGCATATGGCCTTTCGAACCGTGATAATGGCGGCCCTGCGGGTGTTACGACGAGTGCCGCTCTCATTATGATTTATTTGCTCGGGGCGCTTTGCTGGTTCAATCGCCTTTTGGAAGCGTGCATTCTTATGATTATATTGCTGTGGCTTTTGGCGGTAAAGCGGCAACTCCATGAGTTTGCAAAAAAGCTCTCGTCCGAAGACATCATGGCGACAGTCAAGTTTGCCGTGATTTCCCTTTTGATTTTGCCGTTCCTCCCGAATCACGCGTATGGTCCGGCGGGGCTTGAGGTCTTGAACCCGCATACGATCTGGCTTTTTGTGGTGTTCATTTCGGGCATCGGTTTTGTGGGGTATGTGCTGATCAAGCTGGTCGGGCCGGGCAAGGGCATTTGGCTTACTGGGCTTTTGGGCGGGCTTGCGAGTAGCACAGCGCTCACGCTCAACTTGGCAGGGCGTAGCGTTGACAACGAACAGTATGCGGCTGATTTTACGCTTGGCATTGTGCTTAGCTGGTCGGTGATGTATGTGCGCTTGTACTTGATTTGTGTGTTCCTTGTGCCGTCGCTTGCGGTTCCGCTGTTGGCGCCGTTGCTGGTGCCGGTGGTTCCCGGGCTTGGATATGCGGGCTATCTGAAACTTCGCGAGTCTAAGGATCATCGCCAAAAGACGACTGATTTTAACAACCCGTTCAAGCTCTTGCCGGCAGTGAAGTTTGGTCTGGTCTTTACCGTGGTGATGTTTGCTGCGAATGCGGCCCATGCCTTGCTTGGGTCGGGCGCCTTGATTGCGTGTAGCTTTTTGGGCGGTGCCGCCGAGATGGATGCCGTGGCGTTCTCGCTTATCGATATGTGCCGCAAGGCCGCGCTTGAAAATCGCAACTTGATTTTAGCGCTGTTGTTTGCTAGTTTAGCGAATACAATGACTAAGGGTGGCCTTGTGTATTTCCTTGGAGCGAAGTCGATGCGTCGGCCGATACTCCCGGCTGTGGCGCTCATTTGTGGCGTGACTGTTGTGATGATTGGGATTTATGCAGTGGTATAGGTCAATAAAAAGGATTTTTTATGTCTGAAAAAATGAATTACGCTTTGACGATTGCCGGGTTCGATGGTTCTGCCGGTGCCGGCATCTTGGCCGATGTGAAGGCTATGGCGCATTTTGGAGTTTACTGCGAAGCCGTCTGCACGTCTCTTACCGAACAGAACGAAGATGAATTTGTGAGTCCTGGTTGGGTCATCTGGGACCGCATCGAGGCTCAGCTAGAAACTCTGTTCAAAAAGCGCACTTTCAAGTACGTGAAAATCGGACTTGTCGAAAAGGCAAAGGTCTTGAAGCGTATTGTTGAATTTATTCGTGAAAAGTCTCCGGATGCGTACATTATCTGGGATCCGATTGCTAGTGCCTCGGCGGGGTTCCATTTTATGCGTTCGGCGGACCGTTCTGAATTTTTCCCTGTGATGAAGCAGATGGATCTGGTGACTCCGAATTTGGACGAGTACGGATTTTTGGGGCTTGAACAGGCCGCAGCTAGCGGAAAGTTTGAGTTCGGGAAGGACTGTGCTGTTCTTTTGAAAGGCGGACATTCTACGGATACCGAAGCTTTGGATACCTTGTGGGACAAGGACGGCAAGCAGTACAAGTTCTCGAGCCCGCGTTTGCCGGGGGTCGGGAAACATGGGACGGGATGCCATATGTCGTCGGCCATTTTGGCAAATTTGGCTCTTGGCCATTCGCTTCCGGAGTCTTGCAAAATCGCAAAGGATTACCTTAATGAACTGCTGCAAAGCGGAGAAGGTCGCCTGGCGAAAGACTTTTAAATAGACTTTGTTATGAAGTTCAAAATGTTTAAAGCCGGCGCTATGCGTTGGCTTTAATTTGTATATTGACGATATGATCCGTTGTGTCCGTCGTTTTTTAGTTTTTTTGATTTTGGCAACATTGGGCGAGCCGTTGTTTGCGGCCGATGTTCCTGTTGATTCCTTGGTCAACTTGTTTGTGCAAGATAACGTGGATCATCGCTTGCCGAGAATGGGTAATACCCTGGATGACCATGACGCTAATTTTGAGGCTCACGTCGAGTACGAGAAAGGCGTTGCGCTTGTGCAGGCCATTGAATCTGCGTTGATTGAAAATCGAATGGATGAATTTAACCGACTTGTTGCCGAATTTGAAGCGTTTGAAAAAACGACAAGATGGGTTCGAGGGCTACTCAATTATGAAGTGCGTCTTATGAAGTTTTTTCAGCGTGATTTCAAGTTCCTTTGCAATGTCGATTCCTTAAAGTTTTATGATGTCGTCAATAGAAAAAGTGTTTTGTACGAAGCTTTGAAACAGCAAAAAGAATCAGGGGAATACGAGACGGCCATCAGTAAAATTGAGAATGAAGGCGACCGTGTTTTTATTCAGATCTTGTTTAATAGCCTGTTTGAGGAGCGAGACGAAACCTCAAAGCGGATCGAAAAGCATAGAAGCCAACTAAAAAATTTAGCGCAACTCCATTACCTTGTAGAAGAATACTGGGTTGAAAGTTCTGAGCTTGATTTGCACAATTATTTTTCGTATTCGGCGGGGGTTGCTATGACTAGGTTCGTGGGGCGGATTTCTGATAAGGTGAAGGACTGCTTTGGGTTTTATCAGGGCTTTGGCTTTGTTTTGGATGATGTCTTTTGGGAGTTCTTTTTAGGAATGCATAATGCTCATAGTAAAGAACTGGATTCCATTTCGTTTTGGGATGTCGGTGCCGATCTGAATTTGGGCTATGCGTTCTTGAATACGGAATACGTGCATCTCTATGGATTCTTGACTGCTGGTTTTGCCTGGGACGAACTTGAAATCCGCAGGAACGATAAAAAGGACAATTTCAGTTTCCCGTCGCAGTATTTTCCGACGTATGGCGCGGGTGTTATGGTGGATGTCTTTTTTACGCGTCTTTGTGATTCGCATATTGGGATGCGCTTCCGCGGCGGTATAAAGAACGTATGGGCCGATGATGTCGTCAAGGCTTCAGGTTTTCGCCTGTATGCCTCGATAGAATGGTTGATCCATGAATATGACCGAAAGAAAAATGAATTCGATTACTTGAAAAATGGGGGGCGCTAATGATGTCCTTAAAGCGACTATCCCTCTTTTTGCTTTTGTTCGTTTCGTTTGTTGCGGCCGATGTGGATTTCTATTATCCGGAACTTTTTGAAATTGTTGAAAACGCATCCGGGTTGTCTCTGAACCTTTCGGAAAACAGCAAGACGCAATCCGTAGTGAGTAAACTGGAAACGGCTCCAGTGGCGTATTACGGCACACTTTCTCAATTCCGCGTGTATACCGAAGAAACGCTGGAGTCAGAACGTATCATTGAATCGTATCCGCAACTTGCCAAGTCTTTTGTGGGCTGGAAAAACGCAAAGCAGAAACGCCAGGAATTGTATTTTTCAGAAGCGCCTGAAATATACCGCAAGACTTATGACCTGATCGAATCATCGAATTACATAAAAGGCTACGTTTTGTTGCGTTACATTGTGGATGTCGAAAAAGTCTATGACAAGGCTTCTAGAACCTGGATAAAACCGGCGCCCGAAAATTCGAAAAAGTCCATCTTCACGATGGCTTATCTCGGAACCGAAATTGTCAAGGATTCTGCGGGATGGCGGCTTGTTCAGAGATTTTTGACGAAACCTTCGCCAAGAGCGTTTTGGCAACACGAATCGCCTAGAAAGCGTATATTCTTCTTGGACGGATTCTCGGAAACGTGCGGACTTTTCGATGACTATTCTCTTGGCAAAGTCCGTTATTATCCGTACCGTTTGAAGCTTGACCTGGAACCCAATTATGCGATTGCTGTTCGTGAACGGATGGAAAAACTGGTTGCTGCTGGCGAATATTCCCGTGCTGCGCAAATGGCTGATTCTGCGGACTTGTCGAAACGCTCGAAAGTCCTTATGAACGTTTTAAACCGGAATTATGACTTTATATTAAATGGTGATTCGATAGCTTCATATTTGACGGACTACAATAGATTGAACTATGGTGATCGATTGGATTCGGCACTGAACGATGAAGTTTTGTATCGGTATGTTGACGGTTCGTATTGCGCCTTGTTGCAAAAGCTTTCTGCACGTGATAGCGCTGAAGTCTGCCAGATTGTAAAACGCATCGCATTGAAAAAGCCGCCGAAAAATTGGTCGCAAAAAAGTTTGATCGTGCGAATGCTTTTAAGTTTACGGCTGCGTTTGATAAGGGACCATTCTTTTTGACCGGAAAATTCCCTGATATTAAACCCTCTAGCTATGGTGATTATGGCTTTAGCGTTTATGATAATAAAATGATCTTTGGCTTTGATGTTTCGTCGATGAGTTTTGACGCCCAATGTGATTCTTGCGGAACCGGAGATTTTGGAATCGGTCTTATACTGGGTTATGCCTGGCTGAACACGGAATATATCGAAGGGGCTGTTTTCTCAAATTGGGGTGTCGGAATATATGAAGCGGCTCCAAAAAGGGAAACGCCGAAAGGTGTGTACCAGCACGAAGGCTACTTCCGCTTTGGTGTTGGCGCCTATTTTGATTTCTTGACACCTGATTTGATTCGGGATCCTGAGAATAGCAGCTTTGAAAGCCGATTGGGGCTACGTTTGAGGTTTGGCGTCAATAACATCAAGGTTAAAAAAGTCGGACGCGCTGATGGCTATGCCCCGTATATCGCCCTAGGATTGGTCTGGCATGCCGTGGCAAAATAAAACTGTTAATTTTTGACAGTGATAAAATTTATCTTTGCAATAAAGATCACAAGCCGTTGACAAGTGAAAATTTAAAATATATATTTCCATGCCAACTGGACAATTATGGACAATTTTAGGAGTTTTGTATGGAAAACTATTATTCCATTGCTGAAGTTGCAGAAAAATTGAATGTATCCATCAAGTCAATTCGTCGTTATATTGCGGCTCAGTCGCTTGCTTCTGTTAAAGTGGGTAATGTCTATAGAATTCCTGAAAGTGCTGTAGAAGGGTTCCTGCGCCCGGCAAAGGATAAGGACGAAAAGAAGTCCTTGCTTAAGAATGCCCAGAAAAAAACGGCAGATGATGTGAACTGGGTGGATATTTCTTCAATCTGGAATCATGTTGATCCGTCTCAAATGACGTTTGTCGATCTGTTTTGTGGTGCCGGTGGCTTGAGCAAGGGGCTTGAAATGGCCGGCTTGCAAGGTGTTTGTGGCTTGGACTGGTTTGAAGAAGCCGGTATGACCTATCGCCGCAATTTTCACCATCCGTTTGTAAATGGTGATATAACGACTCAAGAAAAGAAGGATGAATTTTACGCTACGGTGAAAAAGCAACTGGGTCGAAAAAAATTGAATGTTGTTGCTGGTGGCTTCCCTTGCCAAGGCTTTAGCATGGCGGGAAACCGAATCGTAGATGATCCGAGAAATTCTCTCTATAAAGAGATGCTTGAAATTGTAAAGACGCTCCAGCCCGAATTTGTGATTTGCGAAAATGTCAAGGGCCTCCGCAGTATGCTGGGCGGACAGGTTGAAAAGAAAATCATTGAAGACTACCGTGCCATTGGCTATGAAATGAATGTGACCACGCTTTGCGCGGCCGATTATTATACGCCTCAGAAGAGAGAACGTGTGATTTTTATTGGGAATAGGATCGGTCTTAAAAATCTGCACCCGCAGCCCATCTTGAAGGCTTCAGAATACGTTACTACTGGTGAGGCCATCAAGGATTTGATGAAGCATCCGGAAGATCCAGGCTTTAACCATGTCCCTACAAAACACAGGCCTGATATGGAAGAACGTATGGCCAAGCTCCCTGAAGGTGAGAGCCTCTATGAAGGGTATTCGGATGCATGGAAAAAATGCCCGTGGAACGAAGCTTCTTGCACGATCAAGGAAAACCATGGTGGCGTGAACATCCACCCCAAGCTGCCCCGTGTGTTGACCGCCCGCGAGATGGCGCGTCTCCAATCGTTCCCGGATGATTTTATCTTTGAAGGTAAGAAGAATAAACAACTTGTACAGATTGGAAACGCCGTTCCTCCGTTGCTTGGCAAGGCTATTGGCCTTGCGATCAGGAAGGCTAAAAAAGATGTGTAATATTTCTTTAATGATGTTAATTATTGTTTTTTAAGTGGGTATATTTAACCAGTCAATTTTGTAAACCGAGGAAATGAATGTTGCCGTTCAGAATTCCCAAAGCGCGTATTTTTGTTGTAAATGATGAAACTATCAAAACCACTATTGAAAAGATGGAAATATCCATATTTACGCCGTCTCCGTTGAAAAAAGGTGATGGTAATGAAGAAGAACAAAAGAAACAGTGGTTGAAAACGATTGCGGACATCGCGGCAGATATGTTGCAGGTGGAAAAAGGAGATTACATTTTTTTGTGGAAAACGAAAACTGGTACGGCAAAAAGCGAAATATATGGAGTTTATCGAGCCATTTCATCGCCATATTATAAGTTAAATACGCCAACTGACGAATACCCTTTTAAATTACGAATAGAAAAGGCGTACAACTTTAGAAACCCTATTACGGAATACGATGTATTAAACAATCCGTTCTCGAAAAATACATTTTGGAATATTGTTGGGAAAAAGGTTGCTGATAAGCCAAGGGCGTCTTCACCATTGACATTTGAGGAGGTTCAGCATCTTATAGTACTTTTGATAGGGAAAAATGGAGATAGTCCTTTTATCGTATGTAATCCTGAAAGATTTGTTGAAGTTGATAATCCTCTTTGTATAGACCTTTCACGAACAGGGAGGAATGATGATGTAAAATCCCTTGCAGATATAAATCCAAATAATCTATCTTATGTTTCGGACGACAACAATGTTTTTTACGAAAAGGTTCTCGAAACATTGTTTAATCAGGAAATGTCAAGACGGAATAGGGATTTTTTCAAGACTCTTGAAATAGACGTTGATGAAGTTGTTTGGTATAGTAATTATTTGCCTTATAGCATTGAACAATCTGGGTTGTGTCAAGGGTCTTTCGCAAAAATAGTTTGTCCCAACATCAGATCTAGGCTACATCCATCTTCGCCTTTTTCATTTCCTTTTC
>JBGVAT010000204.1:0-3848 GCA_045224895.1 Fibrobacter sp. | reverse complement strand
GCCAGGGATCGGCCGCGGAAGTCTCATTTGCACAAACGTCTCGTCAATCTTGCCGGCGATGAACTTGTAGTTCTTCTTCAAGAATCTTGCGGAAGCCTTGGCGCAATCGATGGACGGACCTTCCCATTCCACGCCGAGTACGGACTTGGCGGCTTCGCCGAGTGCAAAGCTGAAGAGGCCGTAACCGCAGTAAAGGTCCAAAAAGTGGTCACCCTTTTCGAGACCGAGCAGGCGGCTGGCGGCCTTTATCAAGTTGTGAATCTGGCTTTCGTTGATCTGGCTGAATCCGGTCACCGGATACTTGAGCCTAAAGTGGCCGAGGTCGAGCGAGAGTTCGCGCGGACCGTAAAGCTGCTTGAAGTTCAGAATGTCTGTCGGGCGCTTTGCTTCGAGATAATAATTCGATTCTGTGGTGTCGACGTATGTGTGTGCTGCGGTCACGTGGTACGGGCTTTGCTGCAAGACTTCGGAAATCTGCTTGAGCTTGCGCACGATGCTTGCGTCGAGCTTTTTCACGTTGAAGATCACGACGCGGTACTTGTAGGTGCCACGGATGATGATCCAGTTGAGTGCGTAGGCGAGCGGCTTGTATGCCGGCGTGATGAGCTTTTCGAACAGCAGGCGGTAAATGGCGTTGTGTTCTTCGGGCTCCAGGATACTGTCGTATTCGTTAAAACGGAGATCGCCCGGCTTCATTTCGACCTGGCGCTTGGACGTCGTGCGGTAATTGCGCGGCATCGGGCTTGCAACGATTGGCTGCGGGCCACGGGCGAGGCGGTTGACTTCCCAGAATTCGCGGATGGCCGCATTCTTGACCTTGAGTTCGTCCTTGTAGTCGAGCGGAGCGAGGGTCTCGCCGTAAGCGGAATCCGATTCCTTCGTATAATTCGGGAGGTTGTGGGCTATTGCTTGTTCAAAAAACATGAAATCCTCTTTTTCTACCCTCAAATTTAAAAAGTTCACAGGAAGTTTAAAGTGGATATTTATATTACGTTCCTTTTTTTGAATTGTCATTCCCGCCTCCGAGCGGGAATCTCCTGCAATTTTTTTTAATGACTGACCACTATAAAAAAATCCCGGAGTGCATTTTTCTGGCCATTCATTATTTTGTACATTTATAAGTAAGTGTAATGGGGTGTCTTATAAAAAGGATTTCTTATGAAATTGGTCAGCCTGTTTGCTCCATTTGCCGTTTTTTCGGCATTGATGTTTGCCGCATGCGGTGACGATAGTTCCTCGACAAATGCTATTACTTCCCCAGATGGCGACGGATGGTCTGAACCTTACGACCAGCCAAAATCTAGTGCGATAGGGAATAGTTCTTCGAGCGGCAAAAATGCGAAAAACTCTTCTTCGTCCAGCAGCAAAATGAAGGGTTCCGGCAGCTCGAGGCCCGCTGAAATCCTTGAACCCGAACTCAGGGTGAACGAAACCTGTTCTGAAAAGGGCGCCTGCGATGCCATGCTCAAGACTGATGTGGGAACGTGGCATTTTGTGCGCAAGGATGCGTTCGGCAAAGATGCTGAGTACACTTACAAGGCCGAAGGCCGTGACTTGATCGTGACCATCAAGAATGCGGATGGAACGACTGATTCCAAGACTTACTCTATGTACAATATGGAATCCGAGGTGGGTGTGGAAATGGCTTTCAACGCCGCCAAGTCCACTTGCAAGGATGGTGGCGGCAACGATCGGATCGTGAATAGCTGCGTGAAAGATTCTGTGATTGCTTTGCCGGACTGCAATGAAGAACTGGAAGGATTCCTTGCTTTAAAGGATTCGGTTTACCGGATTTGTAAGTCGAATTCCTGGACTAAGGCGACGGCTGCAGAATACGATACCTATGGTTTTGAATGCTTTGGTGATGGCCGTCTTGTAAATGGCAAGGTGAATACGGAAACAAAATATGTGTGTGCTTCTGGAAAATTTAGGGCGGCGACAAATGAGGAACTTGGTTATGGGCTTGCCTGTGTGACCGGTAACGAAAACGCTTTAGTGGAAGCCGCGGATAGTGTTTTGAAGAAATGTCAGGATGAAAAATGGGTGAACGCTGCGGATTTTGACTATAATACGTATAAACAGGAATGTGGTGAAAAAAATCTGGGGCAGGTAATGAAAGGCCGTAAGGCATATAGCGCTGCAGATGAATGGTATTACCGGTATTACTGCACTGCTGATGGATGGGTTGATATAACGTTCTGGTCGTGGGATATCCCTAATGAAGTGCGTCTCAATCCGGACATCGATTATCAACTGATGACGGACTCACGTGATGGTCAAGTGTATAGGACTGTGAAAATTGGCGGACAAACATGGATGGCCGAAAACTTGAATTATGCGGATTCGGTAAGAACGCCAAGCCTTAAGGGCTATAGTTTGTGTTATCAAGATGATTCCACAAAATGTAATGCTGCTGGCAGACTCTATCTATATGAGACGATTGAAAAGAATGATGAATACCCGCTTTGCCCCAATGGATGGCGTTTGCCGGATACGACCGATTGGAATGCTTTGATTGAATTTGTGGCTAGCTCGAAATCGGAGGGCGCCCGTGGACAATACTTGTGTTCGCAATCGGGGTGGGATATGAGTGTAGCCCGTAAAGGTTGTTCTGATGATTTTGGCTTTTCTGCATTGCCGATCGCGGGGCAGTCCATAAGCTATGAGCTTGATGATAAAATGCAGTTTGATGGCTCTTATCATTTGTTGCTTTCTGAATCGAAATTTGCGGACGCATGCTTCTGGGCTAGCACTATTGAAGATGATTGGATTGGCTATTATGTGTGTCTTTCCAACTCTATTGTGGTTCCTGAAGTTATGCATGAAAAAAGATGGTCTATGCATGCGTACTCGATCCGTTGCGTCAAGGATGAATAATCCCGCTGTTTGAAAATAGGGAATTTGCCCC
Source organism: Fibrobacter sp. (assembly GCA_045224895.1). GTDB lineage: Bacteria > Fibrobacterota > Fibrobacteria > Fibrobacterales > Fibrobacteraceae > Fibrobacter. The sequence continues at coordinate 940 of JBGVAT010000204.1, read as the reverse complement.
CCTGTTCCTTAATGTGGAACGGGGCGTTTTTTTTTCACATATTTTACAAGACGAAATCCTTAAAAAAGCGTGTACATAAAGTGGTGGGGGAGAACTCTCTGCTGCGTTACGGCGCGGTCCGTAAAAAAGGACACTTTCTAATGAATGAAGAATATGTGGAGACTGATGAAGCAGGTATTGCTTGTTCTAAATTTAATAATTATATTATAATTATGACGCGGAGTATTATATGCAAATAGAATTCGCGTGGGATGAAAAGAAAAATGCGATTAATCAAAAGAAGCATGATGTTTCGTTTGAGGAGGCTAAAACTTGCTTTGAAGATGAATATGCGAGGGTGTTCTTTGATGTGGAACATTCTGCTCAGGAAGATAGGTCTATTCTTATTGGTTTGTCGTCTTGTTTAAGAATTCTAGTTGTGGTCTTTACTGAATGGAATGGCTTGAATCCCGATGTGTTGGTGAATCGTATAATCAGTGCCCGGAAAGCAACGAAAAAGGAATTTCAATATTATTGGAACGCGAGAAAAGGAGATTGCTTATGAAGAAGGAATATGATTTTTCAAAAATGAAGGCGGTGAAGAACCCGTATGCCAAAGTTCTTAAGAAGCAAATTACAATAAGGCTGAATGTCGAAACAATCGACTATTTCAAGAATATGGCCGAGGAACTTGGTATTCCGTATCAGGTACTGATGGATTCGTACCTGACGGATTGTGCGAACGCCAAACGCAAGCTGAAAATTTCATGGAAATAAAGAAAGCGTGTATGGCGACCCCGGCACCCCGGAACCAGTCCGGGGCAGGCTCAGGCCGGGGTGACATTTGCGTAAAAAAAAGACCTCTCGGAGGAGAGGTCTAAGAGCGGCGGACCGGGATCGAACCGGCAACCATTAGCTTGGAAGGCTAAGGCTCTACCATTGAGCTACCGCCGCGAGCAAG
>JBGVAT010000203.1:0-51231 GCA_045224895.1 Fibrobacter sp. | reverse complement strand
ATCTGGACTTTATCAGCTAAGGAGAGACTTATTTTACGGTCTTGGTTACCGTCACGGAGCGTTGTATCGTATAAAAGGACTTTCATGAGTACAAAAGTAGAAAATTATAAAAAAGGCGATGCCGGAATAAATCCGGCATGACAGTTTAAAAGGTGATGCAGGAATAGATCCGACAAGACTGCTTAATAGGCTAAGTCAGAACTAATCCGGCATGACAGCATAATGGGCTAAGTCAGAACGCCTTACTTCGGCAAGCGTATGCTTCGCCGCAGTTACAAGCTATTCCTATTCGCGGTCGTCGAGGGGTTCGGCGTCTTCGGGTTCTTCAACAGTCCATTCGCGAATGTGTTCTGCAAGAGCCTTTTCGCCCGCACGTTCCACTTCATCCGAAACCGCATTCAGCTCAGATGCTTCGAGGCCCGGCAATTCCTTTTCGAAGTGATCGACGTATTTGCCCAGCAAGTCAAACTTCTTGAGGTTCGCAAGGAGCATCATGAAGCTCGTGTCGCAAGTGCTGCTACGGTACTTGACATGGTCAATCAAAAGTTTGTCGACTTCGGAACCGCTCTTGAGCATGCAAAGTCTCGAAAGGTTCATAACCTTCGGATAGCATTCGTACAAACGCGTGGCGTACTTAAGGCAATCCGTCTTACGGCCTTCACGGTCGGCAATGGCAGCCTGCAAATCAAGGAACGCTTCTTCGTCTTCGGCACCCGGGTCCTTCACGTCACCGAGCCACTGCTTTGCCATAGCAATATTGCCAGCGACAAAGTAAGAGTTCGCAATGTCGATGAGCGTTGCATTGCTCTTGTCCGGATCCTTGTAAAGCGAGGCCTTCGCAAAGTTTTCGGTATCCTTGATGGCATCGGCCATATCGCAAATGGCATCGAGAACGTCTTCGCGATTTTCAAGTTCCGTCGCATCGATTACGCCCAAAAGTTCTTCAATCAAGGCCTTCGCGCGTTCTGCCGGCATCACGTCTTCAATCGAAAGGAACACGACTTCGCGTCCTTCCCCACCCACGTGGCGTACAGCCAAATCGTGAATCAGGTCCGCAATGTAATCCTTGTCGTCATAAGTCTTGGCGACTTCAACAAAGAACGTTCCGGCATCGTAGAACAAGTCGTTCCACGTATCCATTTCTTCGTCGTCCGCCTTGAACGCCAAGAAGTCGCAGCGAAGCGTCCAGGCTAAAAGTTCAAGCTGGAGCTTCACATCCTTGATTTTTTCAATATCGTCAAGACCGTTCGCAATCGCCTCGTACAGTTCGTCCGGGCGGTGCAACAAACGGCTTTGTCCGTTCACAATTTCGCAAAGAGTCTTGCGAAGACGGTCTTCTTTACCACGAAAAGCCGCCTCAGCAGAAGGCGACTTCCAAAATTTTTTCTTTTTAGCCATGTTCTAAATGTAGAAATTACTTGAACCAAGCAAAGACAGGATACCCATCATTCTTGGTCGCATCAATGGTCCAGACGCCTTCGGCACTGCCCAGTTGCGTAATGAACGCCGCAGACTTCATATCGGCAGAAGCTGTACCGGACGGGATATCGATGCCAAACGGAGCATCACCGCCAAACACCTTGCAGTCACCGCCAATGTCCTTATCAAAGTACACATTGTTCAGGACAATCGTAGAAACACCCTTGCCCGCAATGGTACCTGCATAGTTTTCATTCGGGATGACACCCTTATTGTAGCTGGATTCAAGCTTGGCTTCGCTTTCAATGCTACCCACAATACCGCCCAGATAAGTTGCAACGCCAGAGACTTCGCCACTGTTGAACAAATTCGTCGCCACAACGTTGGTCTTTGCGTTACCAATGACACCACCAGCCGTCGGAAGCTTCTGGACCGTTACTTTGCCCAAATTATAGACTTCGTTCATGCTGGACTTGGTCGACAATACGGCAACAGCACCACCCACGGAACCCATCGCGCGTTCTTCGTTGCTAGCATCGGCAGTCACGTCACCATGGTTTCCAGACTTTTCAAGCTTGGTATTCGAAAGCGTTGCAAAGAGCCCGCCAACACCCGTCGTACCCGTCACAGTGCTGTAGTTAAAGACTTTTTGAGCAAAGCCTTCACCTTCGGCAATAGTGCCATCACTCTTAGAAGATGTCGCAAACGAACCGGCAATTCCACCCACAGTGGACTTACCCTTCACAGAAGCGTTATTCGACAAATCATCCATAGAGCCATCCTGCAAGCGACCAATAACGCCACCCACAGAATTTTCACCAGTCACGCTACCCGAAACCATAACGGCTTTCAAGGAAACATGGGCGCCTTCGCCAACAACGCCTGCAACACGGTCACGCCCCGTGATCGAGACATCCTGGGCACCGCAAAATTCAATAACGGCAGAATCAGCCATACCCACAAGGGCACCCGCATAAGACCCGACGTTCATCGTGGCTCCAACAACCACAAGATTACTGATGGTCGCACCACGGACAAGACCGAACAAGCCGCTATAGCTCGCCGTATCGCTAATATTCAAATTCGATATAGTATGGAGACCGCCATCGTACTTTCCACTAAAGGGGCGGTTGCCCAGACCGTTGGGATTAGAACCAAAAATGCCGATCGGTCTCCAAGCATCGGAAAGGGCGATATCAGCAGTCTGCTTAAAATACTTGTCCCTAAAGTTCATCGAAGAATCGTTCACATAGAACGCAAGATTCTTAAGATCCTGTTCCGTTGCAATCTGGTACGGATTTTCAAGAGAACCATCGCCTGCGGACCAGACCGTGGAAAAATCTCTTGTAATCGGCTTCAAGAGACTATCAGGAGTGTTTTCGGGAATTTCTTCTTTGGGCTGTTCCTCTGGAGTTTCAGAACTTGAACTGACCGGAACACTACTCGGATTGCTATCGCTACAGGCGAAAAGGAACATCGGCAATGTAGCCACAGACAAAATTTTTGCAACTTGCATATCCAACCTCTTGGGAAATTATTCCACGACTCCTCAGCTTAAATTAAATAAAAAAAGACCAGAACGTACGTCCTGGTCTAGTCTTTTTTTCATATTTAGCGAGATTTTCGCAATCTCAGCAACAGGCCTTACTTGCCGTGGTGTTTGTCGTGGTTGGGGCAGCCGCAACCGCCGTTACCGTCGCAATTTTCCTTGTTGCCGTGATGACCTTCGCCATGGCCGCCACATTCGCATTCATGGCCTTCTTCGCCGCACTTGCATTCGTGATCTTCGCCATCGTGGCCACCGCAGCAGCAGTGGTGTTCGAACGGCTTGAGGTCTTCTTCGGTCGCTTCGCGCACGGAGACAACTTCAATGGCAAAGTTGAGGTTCTTGCCAGCGAGTTCGTGGTTTGCATCGATAACGGCAGTCTTTTCGCCAACAGACTTGACGCGGATCTGCATCGGGCCACCCGGAGTCTGAGCAAAGAAGGACATGCCGACTTCGACCTTGTCCACACCCTGGAAAACGTTCAGCGGGACTTCCTGCGTCATGCGTTCGTCGTATTCGCCGTAACCTTCGGCCGGAATCACGACAACGTCAAACTTGTCGCCCACATCGTGACCGACCATCGCCTTTTCGAGACCCGGAACGATCATATGCATGCCCTGGATGTACTGGAGCGGTTCGCGACCCTCGGAAGAATCGATAACAGCACCTTCATCGGACTTCAGGGTGTAGTGCATCTGGACGACTGTTTTTTCTGCAATTTTCATAATTATCCTTTAGAATCGCGAGCAAGCCCACGGTTGAATCTTGAAGCCCAAATGTAGAAAATTTAGTAGGCAGTAGGAAGTAGACTGTAGGAAGTGGTTACATCCCTAGCCACTAATCACTAAACACTAGCCACTTATTTGGCTTTCACGGAATTCGCCGCCAAAGGCGTGTCCGCTGACCGATAGAATCGGCGGGAACTGGATACGCTTTGCCAAGGCAAGACCCTTGAACCTGCGATACCACAAGCGCATATCTTCAATAGCAGCTTCGACAGTCGGCAGGTGCGCCTTAAAGTAAGTTGCATCCACACCGAGCGATTCACAAATCATACCTTCCATCACAAGCTTTTCGGTAAATTCAAGGCTCACGCCCTTTTCAACCCACATCGCAAAGAGCTTGTCGTGGTACGGGTAAAGAATCGGGTCGCCCTTGCCTTCATCCACGTTCATCGCATCGCTGAGTTCCGCACTCGCCGGGATGTCAATCGACGCCTTCGGGATGATTTCCTTGTCGCGGTTGATGTAACGGGCAAGCGCATAGACCTGCGTCTTCCACAAGTCGCCAAGAGCGCACATCACGCCACAAGTATCGCCGTACAACGTGCAGTAACCGACCATAGCCTCGCTCTTGTTGCCATTGCAAGTCACGCCAGCGCCCACCACGGATGCCACCGTCGAAAGGATCGAAGCCGAGCGGGTCCTCGCCTGCAAGTTCTCGTGGTTGATCCCAGCGACTTTCATCACAGTATCGTTGCGCACAAAGGAGCAACGTTCAAGCGTATGGCAGACCGATTCGATAATGTCCGAAATCGGAGCGACCATGTACGGCGTCCCCAGGTTTTCAGCCAAGTCACGGGCTGCATTCTTTGTCGTATCCGAATTGAAGCGCGTCGGCATGTTCACGAGGTATACATTCTCAGGCCCAATCGCTTCGGCATAAAGAGCCGCTGAGACGGCACTGTCAATACCGCCACTTGCACCGATGACCATACGCGAGATATGGAACATCTTCAAGTTTTCGCGGATCATGAACACAAGCGCATCGTGGATTTCGGCAATTTCACTCGTATAAGGCTTTGCAGATTCTGCATAAACCTGCACCTGTCCATCGACAAATTCAATAACAGCCTCGGCTTCGCTAAAGAGAGGCATTTCAAAAACGATTTTACCATCGCAGTCAAACACGCGGCTGCCGCCCGAAAGCGCATAGATGTTTTTACCGGTATTGTCAGTCCCGACACCGTTCAGACAAACGACAGGCATGGCGCAGTCCTTTGCCAAGTGCGACAGTTCCTTGTTTTCGATTTCACGACGACCGACTACATAAAAGTCGCTGCCATGGGTCACGTGAACCACATTCATAAGCGGCGTATCGTCGAGAACATCGCCGCACAAGAAGAACGGCATATTGCCTGCATACTTGCGGATTTCGGCCCAGTCTACAGGGAGAGCCTTGTTCGAAGGCCCCGTCAGAGCATTTCGTGGAAACACAACGCAATCTACTTCGGCAGCTTTAGCGCGGTCAAAAGCGGCCTTCATCGTTTGCACATTCGCCGAGACATTGCCCGGCAAAATCTTCATCTGTACCACATAAAGTTTCATTTGATTATCCTCTGCACTAGAAAATAAAAAAAAGCACCGCCCATAAGGCGATGCAATTTTGAAAAGACGTGTACTAAGCTCTACTCATACTGCGGAGCATCGAAAGAGGTCGGGACCTTCGGGGTATCCGAGCCATTATGGATGAACGAGAATCCACTGATCTTGCCAGTATCACGATCGATGGGCCCCGTCTGGAGCTGTCCATGAATATCGGAACAAGCCTTCGGATGCAAGCAACCTTCGTTATGCAACATCATGTGATAACCATAAATTTCCCAGATGCCTCTCTTGACTTCGACATTCTTGTTGCCTTCGAACGCAAGAAGTTCAAATGAACCATCAGCCTTGAGCGAGAATTCCCAATCAACGCCGTTATTGGATGCCTGCCATTCACCAACAAAATCGCTAGCCTTTTCGTATTCATATTCACTAGACTCGACCTTGCAGTTCATAGCCTTCCCATTATCCGAAGTAATGGTGTTGTCCGTTCCAACAGAATAGAGATACATGGTAGAATGACTCGGCAAGGTTGTGTAACCCGGAAGCGTCAACAGCGAGCCACGCTGGACATCATAGTGACCGCCAATCCAATAAGCGAGTTTTTTACCAGCCGAAACATCAATGAAATACGAATTATCGAAGAACGTGAACGTTCTCGTCGTATCGCCATCGGTGCATTCGTAAATTTTGTCCTTAATGTCATCAGCCTTGGAGACCTTGCCCTTCGGGACAGCGACACTTGCCTTTACCGCTTCGCTATAATCCTTCGAATCGTTGACGGCATACTTGACCACGCCATCCTTATCGACGATGAACGAAAGCTTAAGTCCCTTTTCAACTTCGTCCTTGATCTTTGTAGCACCGTCCGTATCGGCATACTGCATACCGGTATTTTTATCGGTAAACGTCACTACGCCATTTGCAAAACCCGTATAGGTCACCACCCACAATTCATCAGGAATGCGGAGCGCCACAACGCCTTGCTTGCTACCCGTAGAAAGGTAAACTGTATGGTCGAACAACTTAAGCTCAATGTTCTTTTCGAGATCCGCAAGCTTTGCGGCACGGGTTCCTTCTGGAACGTCAACAGCTTCTTCGCTGCTCGAAGAAGACTTTTCATCCTTGGCGGAAGAAGAAGAAGATTCACCCTTATCCGCCGTGCTAGAAGAACTCTTTGCGTCCTTGGAATCCGAGGACTTGTCATCACTCTTCTTAGAAGAAGAGGAAGACTTATCATTACCTTTTGAATCTGAGGAATTCTTTTCACTCTTCTTGGACGAAGAGGACTTTTCGTCGCATTCGCCAGAATCGCAATCTTCTTCTTCAGAAGAAGAAGAAATTTCTGTTTCGTTATTGTTTGGAGAAACCGGATCATCCTCACCGCAAGCAGCAAACAAGAATGCGGAGGAAACTAAAAGGGCTAGCAATTTTTTCTTATTCATAATAAATAATATAACATATTTAGTCCAACTTAGACCAATAAATGTTTACAAACCACACAGTAAACGTGCAAAAAGCGCCAATTTTTCGAGAAAAATGTATTATATGGAGATGCCCGATCACGTCGGGCATGACAATTTCTAATTCCGAACTCTTATTTACCCCATAGCCGACTCCCCCAAAGGGAGCCGTAGGCGACCGTGCCCATCACCCAAACGGGCAGCCCGGATGGTAATCGAGGTCGCGTTCGGCATCTTCGATGGACGGGGCGGCATCGTACAGAAAACCCGCCAAAGCCTGTTCGGCAGACACACGCTTGCCCCCGATCCAGTTTTTAAGAACGGCAAGCCGCTTGGAAACCCACCACGGGAGCGGAACCATCAGGTGGTGCATCCCGGCTGAAGCCAGCACATGCGAAGCCATTTCCGCCATCGTCATCACGGTCGAACCCGCAAGGGCGTAAGTCTTCCCCACGGCGCTAGGCTGAAGCCCCGCCACGGCAATACCCTTGACCAAGTCCACACTGCGAACCGGACGTTTGAGGCACTTGCCGCCACCCGGCATAAAATAGAGCGGGAATCGCTTGACGTAGTCGCGGAACATGTTGAACTCGACACCGCCCCCATCGCCAATCACGAGCGTCGGGCGCACAATCGTCCAGTCAAGTCCGGAGGCCTGCACAAGAGACTCTCCCTTCTTTTTGCTTTCGCCATACGGCGTGAGTACCGGATACGTCACCGAAATGCTGGAGACATAGAGGATACGGCGAACGCCCGCAAGCTTGCTAGCCTCGAGCACATTACGTGTGCCGTCCGTATTCACATGCTCGAAAGCACCCTTTTTTGTAGATAAAAGAATTGCCGCCAGGTGATAGACGACATCGACGTTTTCGAACGCCCCCCGGATAGAATCAAAATCGGTCACATCGCCGTAACGGACATCGACCTCGCCCGGTAAGGACTTCGCCAAAGAATCGCCCGGAAGTGTCAAGACGCGGACACACACTCCCCGTGCTATAAGCTCCCGGCACAACGCCTTCCCTACGACGCCGGCGCCACCCGTCAACAAAGCAATCATGCTAGGCTTCCAGCATATAACGGATATCCTGAACGCGTCTTGCGAGCGATGCGTCCTTTTCCATCTGCTTTTTAAGGGAATTTATGGCGGCGATTACAGTGGCATAGTCCCTGCAGAACATCGCACCGATATTCTGGAGCGAATCCATCGTGAGTTCACGGCAAAGGAACATCGCCACCTTACGAGGCATCGAAATAGCGGCCGACTGGCGCTTGGACGAAAGTTCGCAGACTTCAACGTGGTATTCGAGCGCCACCGCTTCAATGATGTTCTTGGCAGTCAGCTCGACATGGCCGCCGTGTTCAGACGGAGCCACAAGACGCTTGACGCCATTCAAGTTCAACTCGGCCTTGCAGAACAGGTTCATAGCACCGAGGAAGTTCAAAAGACCTTCGATCAGGCGCACGTTCTTGCGCGGAGGAATCGAGAGGTAACGGCAGATTTCGTCACGGTCGGACTTTGCAAACGGAATATCGGCCGAAAGCTTGCTGATGAGGTGCATGCGGGTAGCCAAGTCCGGCTCGTCAAGACCCACGGCCACGCAGGATTCCAGCGGAGCAAGGAGCTTCTTGGAAATACAGGGAATCGAGGACTTCGACATACCACGGGCTTCGTTTTCCATATCGACAGCCTTGAACTTGGACGGATGGCGGTCGCAAGAAATCACGACCTGCTTGCCTTCGGCGCGCAAATGCCTGATCAAGATGGCAAGACGTTCCTGGGTCCACGGCCCCTTTTCCAAAAGCTGCACATCGTCGAGCAGAAGGATGTCGCAAAGTTCATAACGTTCACGGAACTTTTGTGCAAGTTCGCGAACCTCGCCCGTCCTGTTGCGGAGAGCCGTCGCCATAGCGGTCGCATCGCGCAAGAAGTCGTAGGCGTGGCAATACATAATGGAATAATCGGGGTGGCTCTTTTGCATCTTGGCTGCGATCGCCTGGAGCAAGTGCGTTTTGCCAAGACCGCTCTCGCCATAAACGAACAGCGGATTCAGCGACGGATCGCCAGGATTTTCGGCAACGGCCTGGCAAGCGCGAAGCGCGGTAGAATTGCACTCCCCTTCTACAAAAGTTTCAAAAGTATAACGGGCATAAAGGGATAAAGGCTGTTTCGGACGCTTCACCACCTTCGGAGCTTCGACGGCACGTGGAATGACGGGCATCGTAAGCTTGATTTCGGGAATCGGTTCCGAAGGAGCTATCTGACGAATGCGGTAATCAACAAAATCGGGACCATACACATCGGAGAACGACTTGCGAATCAAATCGCCATAGTGGGAATTGATCCAATTCTCACGTAGTTCGTCCGGTACAGTAAGGAATGCATAGCCATCGCAGAATCCCTCGAAGCCAAGAGCGTCAAGAATGACGGATCCAAAAAAGTCCTTGCATTCCGAACGCACGCGGTCGAGCACCCGTTGCCAGGGCGACTCCGCAATATCTAATAAAGAAACAGTATTATCCACGATCTAAAAAACCAGTAGGGGGTATAAAAGAGGCAAGCAAAAAATAAGAAAGGATTACGGCAGAACAAGCACATTTTCCGAAAATTTTTTCAAATGGCTTTTTTTACACCAAAAAGGGCAAAAAAATTTTAGAAACATTTTTTATCACCATTTTTCCAATTTACTCCATCCTTACGAACGTATCAGCGAAACAAATATCACTCTACATCAACACAACTTATCAACAGGAATTTTTTCAAACATCCCTTGACAAGAAATTTCTTACTTTAAACATACGAAAAGTTATACAAACGCCGTTTTTGAGCAAAAAACGGCGTTTTTTTATTTCATTAAAAATGTAAGTTGTTGATTTTCATCAAGTTACACGAGCAAAAAAATGTGCAAGATGATGATGAAACAACCGTCATTTCGGGGATGACGGATCGTCGTTTACAGAGTTTTCGGAAAGCTTATCCTGCAAGTGGTCGATGCGGTTTTCAAGCATCCTTTCGATTTCTGGGAGGAGCTGCTCCTTGACCCTGTCGAGATAAAGGCACTGCAGCTGGATCATGCGGTTGCGATGGCGTCCGGCGAATTCCTGAATCCAGTGGCTCACGGCAAGCTGACGGTCCTGGATTTTGTCGTGCAAGGAACGTTGGATGAACGTTCTCTGGACATCCATGTAACGCTGCATGTTGAACGGCATACGGTAAGTGCGAATAAACTGCTTCAGCAGAACCAGCAAGCAAAGATGGTCGCGTTGCTGATGATTACGAATGAACTCACGCAATTCTTCCAGATGTTTCTGGAAGAAAGGGACTATAGCTTTATCATCAATCTGATAAAGTTCCAGTTCATCTTGCTCTTTTGTCGCTTTATCGACGGCCATATCCCAAATCTATTTTTTTACCGAATCCTATGCTTTCGCATGCTTCACAAGGAAGCCGAATTTGGCATTTTTTTCGCTATTCAAGGTACTTTTTCCCAGGAAAACGCGTCCTTCCGTTCCCGGATTCAACCGGTCGGCTGCAGCGCCGCGGAAATCTAGCATTTCCTCGACTTCGCACTTCTGCATGCCATCGGGAGTCATCAGTTCCAAAGTATCGTCCATGGAGAACGGATTCTTCACATTCACAAGGCACGCGCCCGTAGCTTCATCATAGTCCTTCACCTGGGCGGCAACACAGCCCCCAGCGGCATCCACGTGCGTCGCTTCGTAGTTCTGCGGCAAAGGTCCACGCAAGAATCCCGGCATAAAGCCACGTCCATCGACAAAGCTAATGGCTCGGCGACTTTCATCGGGAACAGGTTTACCTTCGGCAACGGCGTCAATCGCCATACGGTATGCGCGCACGACCTGGCTCAAGTAGTAGACCGAGCGGGTACGTCCTTCGATTTTGAAGGAGTCCAGCCCGCCCGCCACGAGTTCAGGAATCACGTCCAAGGCGCAAAGGTCGCGGCTGCTCATAAAGTAGGTGCCCCACGTATCTTCGTCGAGTGCAATCGGGTCAAGTTCCGGGCGGTCGGTGCGCTGCAAGGAGAACGAACCTTCGTGTTCACGATAATCCTCGACCTGAGGACCGGAGTTCGCATACAAGCGATAAGGCATACGGCAGCTGTTATCACAGGCGCCCTGGTTTGCATCGCGGTGCGTCACCCAGTTCGAAAGCATGCAACGTCCAGACATGGCCATACAAACGGCACCGTGGACGAACACTTCAAGTTCAAGGTCCGGAACTTGTTTCTTTATCTCCAAAATTTCGGACAGGCGAAGCTCACGACTCAAAATGATACGACGGACACCCAAGTTTTTCCAGAACGAGGCGGCAAGGTAGTTGGTGGTATTCGCCTGTACAGACAAATGCACTTCTGTTTCAGGGTGTTCCTTCAAAAGCCAGCCCACAAAGCCCGGGTCTGCAACAATAAGCGCATCGGGTTTCAGTTCCAGCGCTGCATTCAAAGCTCTCTGGAAGGACTCCACCTTGACATTACGCGGAATCACGTTACTCGTGAGGTAGAATTTTTTTCCGTGTTCGTGGGCGTAGGCAATGCCTTCGGCCAAGTCATTCAAATTCTTGAAACCATTTTCACGGGCGCGCAACGAAAACGCAGGCTGCCCCGCATAAACCGCATCTGCTCCATAGGCAAAAGCATACTTCATTCGTACAAGGTCACCAGCAGGTGCTAAGAGTTCAGGCTTTTTCATTTTTAGGTTGTCAGGTATGAGGTTGTGAGGTCGCGCCTTCGGCGCTTTGGGGTAAAACAATATGAAACATAATCTGATTGCAAGCTAAAAGGTCAATACTAATAGTTTTTCTTTCCAGCCCATACCTCAGAGCGAAGCGAGCTGAAAGCACTTTAGTGCGACCTCATAGCCATTCATCACCACTTGAATCCTGCGCGGATGTAGGCTTTGCGATCATCAATCAACGACAGTTCGCCCAAGAACGAGAATCTTTGACCTTCGTAGCTGATGGCCGGAGTCAGCGAGTACTGAAGCTTTGAGCCAGCAAGGAACTTTTTGGAGGTTCTCAAATGGTTGTCCGGCGTGGTATCATTCACGGCACTACCATAATCCGTTCCTTTCCAGAACCAAGTCTGTCGAATCGAAGCGAAAATATGGCCATCCAGGCGCGCAAAGACATTCCAGTCAATCGTACGGCTGTTCGGCCCCCCCTGGTTACCCAACGGATACCCCAAATGAGCAAGCTGAGCCGTGTTCTTGTTGAAGTGCGTATAGACATAAGGTTCTACACGGGCGTATTCAAAAATCGTACCCGCTTCAATCTTGTGTCCCTTGTAATAAAAGTTGCGACCCGCCTGGAGACCCGCCATCCAAGCCCACTTGGCTTCAATGTTGTCGTTACGGATAAGACTGATCGGAGATTCCATGTCGTCCAGGAAAAATTCCGTATAAAGGCGCACAGCATTAAACAGGCGGTAGTTGAAGTCAAAAGAAATAGAGCCGTTATTGCTGGGTTCCGAGAAGTTTCCCTTTTCCATGAACAACGGAGCCGTCGGGACAAACAGCCAGGGTTTCATATCGTCATAAAGGACCGTCAGTTCACTGATGCCAAACGTCGCATTCCCCACGGCAAGTTCATAGCGGTGTCCAAACAAGTTACGCGAATGGTCCTTGTTCGAAGGATTCATACTGTTAAAGATACGCAAGTCCGCATAAAAGCTCATCACACGGAGAGGGCCAATCAACAAGTCCAGACTCAGCATATTGTACGGGATGGCAAACTGGTTCAACGTGAGGTTGTTGTAGTAACCCGGGCCCCAGTGCATCACGTCGCGGCCAAAATCGAGACGCAGCCAGTCATGGTTAAATGCAAAGTGCGTACGGTAACGGGAGTAACTCGTGTATTCAACGCCGGAATTATCCCCTTCCCTCTGGACTTCCAAAAATTCGCGGTCAAAAGACTTCGGATTCTTTGCAGAATGGCCTTCGCTATAAATGCGGGCATCCAAGACGAAATCAACGGAATCGGCAAAACCACGCAAGTAAAGACCGCCATCTATGCCCGGCCAGATCGTATCACCAAGAGTTTCACCGCCACGGTAGTCTATACCGCCGACAACGCTTGCGGCAATCGCCACACGGGGAATCAAGGCTTCTTGTTCACGGGCCTTGACCACACAGGCAGAGTCCCCCTGTTCGCATTTGTATTCCAGACCTTTTCCCAGGATTCCGGCTCCACGAACGTTGTCAAAATAGAGAAGTGCGTCACCTTCAGTCTTCGTGAAGTTCTTGCGGAAAGCCGTATTCCTACGCGGATACGTAAAATACTGGCGTTCGGCCCCTACAGTCTGTCGATGGTATTCGAAAAGCATCGGAGCGGTTTCGAGCGTGCGCAAATTGCGGGAATGTTCAGATTCTATGACCGGCGAAGCGGCGAAAGCCTCACAAGCGCAAGCAACAAAAAGGAAACCGGAAAAAATCGAGGAAAATCTCTTAAAAGTCATTTGAAAAATTTAGCATTTTCAAGGCGTTTCTTCAAATGGGACTTTTTTTGTAGACATTTGTTCCACACGGAACTTTTCGTTCCACTTAAATTGGCGTTTTTGAGCAAAAAAAGCAATTTTTTATGCAAAACGACCCGTTCTAAATCTAGGTTTACAAGAAAAAAGTTGGCTCATCGTATCGATGGATGAGTATAAGAATGGGAGATATAATTTATGAACAAAAAGAAGATCATTACGCTTGGCTGTTTATCGAGCCTGTCCATAGCGTTGCTCGCGAACTGCTCTGACGCCACCTCCGCCGATGGTGAATTCTACAACAATTCCCCGGCCGAAGTGAACGGAGACGAATCTTCATCGTCATTCACGGATGACCCTTACAACGAAGAAATTTACTCCAGCGATTCCCAGATTTCTCCGGAAAGCAGCGCCATCGCCCCAGCAAGCAGCACCGGCACGGATCCGCAAAGCAGCACCACGGTCAACCCGAGCAGCAGCACAACCGCGACATCTTCCAATAGCGTCTCCCCCACATCGAGCGCCACAGAAGCACCAAACAGCAGCGCAACGGTTTTGCCGATCGCTAGCTCATCGAGCAACTCAACTGTAACGCCGGTCGTGAATTCATCGAGCAGCACGACTCCAGTAGTGGCCTCCAGCAGCTCCGCAACTCCGACAGTGCCGAGTTCCTCTAGCACCCAGACTCCTTCGCAATTTACAGGCACGGCGACAATCACTTACGCTGCAAGCGGCGCCACAGTCGCAAACGGCGGCAACTGCGTAACGGCAAACGGCGGTTCCGTCAAGATTTCTTGCGGTGGCGAATACGACTTTAGCGGTAGCTACAGCGGAAACGACGCCCAGATTTTGGTGAACACGGCAAAGACGGACTCCTCCGTTTACCTGAACATGAGAGGTCTCACCCTCACCAACACGGTCGACGCCCCAATTTACGTGCAGAAGGCCAGCAAGGCATTCGTTGTCGCCAAGAACGGCACGACCAACACCTTCAGCGACGCTTCTTCGCGCACCAAAACATTCAGCTACACCAACGACAATGGCGAAGCCAAGACCGATACGACAGGCGCCTGCATTTACGCCAAGGACGACCTCACCATCAAAGGCGAAGGCACGCTCATCGTCAAGGGCAACTACAATAACGGCATCCACACCAGCAATGACTTGAAGGTCAAAAACGGCCTTATCACGGTGAACGCCAAGAACAACGGCCTCAAGGGTAAGGGTTCCGTCGAAATCAGCGGCGGATCAGTCAACATCACGACCACAAACGGCGACGGCATCAAGAGCGACACTGACGATGCCACCGATTTGGCTTCTGGCAAGGGTTCCATCGAAATCACGGGCGGCACCATTACCGTGACCTCCGCATACGACGGCATTACCGCAAACAACGCCGTGACTATCGCAAACGGAGAATCGGCCTCACCAACCGTCAAGATTACAACGGGCGGCGGCCAGAACTGCCTGAGCCTCACCTCCTCCGGTAACGGTGGTGGATTCGGTGGCGGCGGATTCAACCCTGGTGGCGGAAGCTCCTGCTCCCCGAGCGAAAGCATGAAGGGCATCAAGGGCGATTCGAGCATCACCATCAGCGGTGGCGTTATGGACATCAACAGCCGAGACGACGGTATCCACAGTGGTGGCACCATCACGCTCAGCGGTGGTTCCATGACCATCGCCACAGACGACGACGGTGTCCACGCCGATAAGGCCCTCTACGTCAAGGACAATGCCAACGTGAGCGTCACCATCGCTTACGAAGGTATGGAATCCCCGGACATGAACTTTGAAGGCGGCATCACGAGCGTCATCACCACAGACGACGGCTGGAATGCGGCTGGCGGCACAAGCACAACCTCCACAGGCAACACGGGTCGCGGCGGTCCTGGTGGATTTGGAGGCGGTGGATTCGGCGGCATGGGCGGTAGCACCGGGAATCTCAAGGTCTCTGGCGGTTACCACTACGTTTACGTGGGCACAGGCGACACTGATGGCATCGACAGTAACGGCAACATCGACATTTCCGGCGGCGTCATCGTTATCGAATGCCGTATGAACGGCGGCATGGGCGGTATGGTCGACTCCGACGGCAACACAACCATCTCCAGCAATGCAAAACTCCTCGGATTCGGTACGAACAACTCCGAAGAAGGCACGCAGTACAGCGTCAGCTTCAATACCAACAGCTACTACGGCACTTCTTCTATCGCGTTCAAGCCGAGCTTCTCCGGCAGCAAGATGGTTTCGAGCGTGGGCCAGCCGAGCGCCATCAGCAGCGTAAGCGGTATGACCAAGACCTGCTTCGGGAACAGCACCGACCGTTGCGTTTACACTAAATAGCTAGTAGGAAGTTAGACAAATGCATAAGCCGAGAGTTGCGCCAAAACTTGTTTTGGCATAACCGAGGCTAGCATTTGGTACTTGAGCAAAGCGAAAGTACTAGTAGACAGTAAAAGGCGAGCTATTACGCTCGCCTTTTTGTTACTTGAGATTCTTGTGAAAAGTCATTCTCGACTGAGCATAGCGAAGGAGGGAATCCATACATTACAGATTACTATTGTATGGATCCTCCTTGCGGAGGATGACAAATAAGAGAATTTCTTATTGCATCACCGCCTACTGTCTACTAACTACATCCAGCCGCGGTCAGATGTGCCAGAAATACCACGAATCTTAAGATCAAAGTCATCGCGGTTCGTTGCAGCATTCATAGCCGTTTCAAGCGAAATCTGTTCGTTCTGGTAAAGTTCCAACAGAGCCTGGTCGAATGTTTGGCTATGGTATTGAATGTGGCCCTCGGCAACGGCCTGCTCCACCATATCAATCTTGTTCTTGTCCTGGATGTATTCCTTGATAGCGCCCGTATTCACGAGAATTTCGGCAGCCGGCACTCGTCCCTTGCCATCCTTTGTCGGCAAAAGACGGAGCGAAATGATGCCCGCCAAAACTTCGGCAAGCAACAGACGAATTTCGTCATGCTGGTGCGGCGGATACATCGAAAGGATACGGTGGATCGTTTCTACGGCATTCGTCGTATGGATGGTCGCAAATACCATGTGGCCCGTATCAGCTGCGGTAAGCGCAATCTGCATCGTTTCGAGGTCACGGATTTCGCCCACGAGAAGCACGTCCGGGTCCTGACGGAGAGCGGCACGGAGCGCATTCGCATAAGAAAGCGTATCCACGCCAATTTCGCGCTGCGAAATAATCGCCACGTTATCTTTATAAAGGTATTCAATCGGGTCTTCGACGGTAATGACGTTCACAGATTCTTTCTGGTTGATGTAGTCAATCATCGAAGCAAGCGTCGTCGACTTACCGGAACCCGTCGTACCCGTCACAAGCACAAGACCGCGCTTGGTCAAGGCAAGGTCACGAATAATTTCGGGCAAATGAAGTTCTTCGAACGGAGGAATCACGGCCTTGATATGACGAATCACAACAGCCACCGTTCCACGCTGGCGGAACACGTTCACACGGAAACGGCCCATATCGCGGGCACCCACGGCAAAGTCGCATTCCTTGTTCGCTTCAAAGCGCTGCTTTTGGTCGCGGTTCATGATATCATCCAAGAAGGAGTCCATCATGGCGCTGTCGATGCGCACGTCAAAAAGTCTTTGCAAGGCACCGTTAATGCGGTAGACCGGCGGAACGCCAACTCGAAGGTGCAAGTCAGACGCCTTGCGGTTTACCATTTCACGCAAGAGCTGTTCAATGCGAAGTTCAGCCATTTTAGTTTTCTCCAAACTTTTCGCGGCAGAGTTTTTGGACTTCTTCCAGACGAGATTTTATTTCTTCGTTGTCCGGATTCTTCTTGGCGAGATCCGAATAAATTTCGAGAGCCTTGTTGTAAACGCCCTGTTCCATATAAATGTCGGCAAGCGTACGCGTGTTCAGACAGTCGTCCAAATCAGCGGCACCACGGGAAAGCGGAGCATCGGCATCGTTTACAAGACTTGCAGAAACTTCGTCATCGGAATCGCCGGACATCAGGTAGTCCACGCCCTTGTTGCTCGGTTCATCGGATTCCGGCAAGGAATCGTCTTCGTCAAACAAGCCCTTGAATGCATTGGAAACTTCAGAATCGATGGAATCAAGTTCAGCAGACGGAACTTCGGCCTTTTCGGCAGATTCATCCGAAGAATCATTCAAAGTGAAGTCTGCATCAGCGGACTTTTCGAACAGGCTCGAAGAGCTTTCCGATTCATTTGCAACAAAGTCTGAAGCCGATTCGAGCTTGAAATCATTTTCCCTGACGGACTGTTCTTCGATTTCGGCACTTGTCGATTCCTGGCTCAGCGGTTCTTCTGCAGAGGGCTCAGTCAACTCAGCCGTATCGGTCGTGGTTTCGGACTTTTCTTCGGGCAAATCCAGATCGTCATCGTCGCCGAACATAGAGGCGAATGCACCCCCCATTTCCTTAGCGAGATTATCTTCGGCGGACTCTGCGCTGTTAGATTCTTCAGTCTTTTCTTCGGCAGGTTCCGCGTCGGCAGGAGCTTCGGCAACAGGTTCTTCCTGTACCGGAGTTTCTTCAACTTTTTCTTCTGCCGGAGCGTCAATCGGAGTTTCTTCAACTGGAGTTTCTTCGACCGGAGCGTTTTCTGTAGATTCCGCAGGAGCATCATCGGCATCGTCGCCAAAGAGTGCGTCAAAGGCGCCATCGACGCTAACGGACAAGTCTTCCGAGATACCCGGCTTTTCGGAGGTTTCTTCAGCAGGGGCTTCAGCCGGAGTTTCGTCTACCGGTGATTCTTCAGCAGGGGCATTTTCTTCTACAGGAGATTCTTCCTGTTTTTCTTCGACCGGAGCATCATCGTCCAAAGTCAGCGGAGTGTTGTCAATCTTGAATTCCGGATCATGTTCTTCCGGCATCACTTCTTCATCGGAGAAGTCCATATGTTCCGAAGGAACGGAACCGTTACCGCGTTCGTCATTAGACAATTCAAGAGAATCGTCTTCGACCGGGGCTTCTTCAACTTGAGCCTCGTCTGCCGGAGCATCTTCAATCGAGGCTTCTTCTGCCGGGGCGACCTCTTTGGATTCAGCCGGAGTTTCTTCAATCGGCTGTTCTTCAATCGGAGCATCGGCAAGTTCGGCAGCAGGCTCTTCAGCAGGCTTTTCTTCTGCCGAGGCTTCGGCTGGTTCATCGTCCAAAGTCAAATCGATATCAGCGGCATCGGATTTTTCTTCGACAGGCGGTTCTTCCAAATCAAAAACTTGATCGTTGCTCGGCAAATCTTCTTCGTCCGAGAAATCCATATGAGTCGTCGGAATCGAGCCATCGCCAATCACAGTTTTCTGTTTTTCAGCGGACTGTTCTTCAGCAGGCTGATCTTCTGCAACAAGTTCTTCAGCAATAGGTTCTTCGGACTGTTCTTCCGTAAATTCAGAATCCGGTTCCTTGAGAATCACATCAGACGGAGCAGATTCTTCAGTATGTTCTTCGACCGGTTCTGCCGGAGCTTCGTCCAGGCTAAAGTCCGCATCGGCAGACTTTTCGAACAGGCCCACAGAGCTTTCCGAATCCTCTTCGGCCTTCGGTTCTTCGGATTTTTCTACAGGTTCTTCCGGGAGTTCATCGTCACCGAAAATCGAGGAGAAGGCATCATCAACATTCGTCGCCTTGTCTTCTTCGGCTTCGACCTTTTCTTCAGAATTTCCGTCCAGGCTAAAGTCCGCATCGGCAGACTTTTCGAACAGACCACCCTGGCTTTCGGATTCCTCTTCGGTCTTCGGTTCTTCGGACTTTTCTACAGGTTCTTCCGGGAGTTCATCATCGCCCAAAAGCGAAGAGAAAGCATCGTCCACATTCGTAGAATGTTCATCCGCATCAATATCATCCAAAGAAAGGATGTCATCATCCGACGAGGCGGCTTCGGACTGTTGTGCATTTTCTTCAGCCGGCGCAGCAGGTTCAGCCGGAGTATCATCCAAACTAAATATGGACTCGTCTGCCTTAGGCGCATCGTCCTCATCCGAGAAATCCATATGCGAGAACGGAGACGGATTAGCCGCACCATTATCAGAAGATTCGGACGTTTCGAGATCGTCGTCACCACCCAAAATATCGGAAATTGCAGACGACACTTCAGACGAATTCAAGGCATGACCTTCAAAGCCTGCATCCTGATCCTGAGCCACATCGCCATTCTGGAAATTAGCATCCGAGGCAGAGTCCAAAGAATTGCGCAACGCATCCATTGCCGAATTGTCTTCTTCGTCGGTATTCGGGAGCGAAGCCGCAAGATTTGCAAAAAGATCGTGTTCTTCACCCGCTTCGGCATTTTCGGCTTCGTTACCAACATCCATCGTGAACGAGCTATCGTCCATCGGAGGAGCGACCAAGCCGTCCTGCTGTTCTTCCGGAAGCACATCGTATTCGTCCTTCCAGAACGGGTCCAGCGGATCCATATCGTGAACACGACGGAAACAAGCGTTACGCTCGGCGACCTTGCCAAGCTTATCGAAGGATTCTCCCATTCTCTTATGGGCCGACAGGCAGAACGGATCCTTGGAAAGAATCTTCTTATATTCAGCGATGCTCCCGGCAAAGTCCTGCATTCCAGCAAGAACCTTTGCACGGACCAACATTGCAGGAACATCGGACGGGAACGCCGCAAGAGCGTCGTCCACAAGCTTCAAGGCGGCTTCATAATCGCCCGAAGCACGTTCCATATCGGCAAGCCAGGCCAGCGCCTGAGAACGGCCTTTATTCTTTTTAATAGCCTTTTTGAGAGAATCCAACGTTACAGCCATCATTTCTCCAATGGAAGAAGAATAGCTTCATCCGCCAAAAGTACAGGAATTCCTTCGCGAACCGGATAGAGACGAGCGCCATCTGGAGTCACAAGGGCTTCGTTTAAAACTTCAGTCACACTTTCGCCAGCAACGTTCTTGACCGAACCCGCCTGAATAGCATTGTTCACAAGAGCGATGATTCCGGCGTCAGCCTGGGAAAGAGGTTGACGGGTTTCCGGGCAGCAAAGGATACTTAACAATTTAGAATCGAGCATAATACCTTACAAATCAGTTATTTCATCAAAAAAATAACACAATTTTTACAGAAAAGGCGATTTTAGCGAAGATATTTAAGGTTTACGAGGGCAAAATTGCCATTTTTGCCATTTCCAATGAGCAAATACACGCACATGCCCAACTTGTCGAGCCAGTTGATGTCGAAATTTTCGCGGTAACCCGAGAAATTCGAGACCACCAGGAGTTCGCGGCAGCCCGTGCGGTTGCAGATGGACTCCATCTCCGAGAGATTTCCCAGGAGATGCTTGCGGTTTTCTTCGCTCACGTTTTCGGGTTCGGAGCTCACGCAGCCGAGGATTTCGATTCCCGGAATCACGTTATAGCTGTCGAACCAGTTGTTGAGGGAATCTTCGCGGCCACCCAGCAAGATGGAGCGGTGGCGCTTCTTGGCGAAGATGCGGTAGAAATAGTTTATCCAGAACGCTACACGGCGCCAAGCCAAAAGTGCAAATGGGATAAAGAGGCTCGAAAAAATCGTAATGAACAACCAGTCCCTACCAATATACGGTATGGAGCTAGCACCGTTTCCAAGAACGGAAACCTGGGAAAAGTAACGGAATGCGGCATACCCGCCCACCATAAGCAGGTTCAGCGGAATCAGGTAACGCAGGAACTTTTCGCCCTTGAGACTTGATACCGTGTATTCCCCACGGAACATAAGGAACACAAGGTTCACGATGACGACAAGTCCCACAAGCCACCAGTCCTCAAATTGAGCCAAGTCCAAAATGCCATGCACGGCAGTATATTCGACGGGGCTATCCGTAATAGCAACTTCAATACCTTTGTTCAAGCCGACAAGCGCCCACACGACAAGCACGCCCAAATCCAAGAACATCTTCCAGAACTTCGGGATAAGACGCGAGAACATGCCCACAAATGCGGCAAACATAATACCGAAAGACACAAGGAAGTTCGGAACAAAGTAGAGATCCTTGTGCTTTTTCACAAAAATGAGCATCGCCTTGTAGAAATCCACATACGACCCCCAACGGCGCGTGCGGCAGCTCTGCCCCTTAAAATGCAGAATGTTCGTCACCGGCGTATAGTAGTTGTGAAGCCCCATCTGCTTCGTACGGAAACAAAGGTCCAGGTCTTCGCCGTACATGAAGAAGTCTTCGTCAAAGCCGTTCAACTTTTCGTAGACGTCACGGCGAATGCAGAAGAACGAACCGCTCACGGCATCGACTTCAATCATCTCGTCCGGATCGGCATACGTCATATTGTAACTTGCAAGCGTCTTGTTCTTCGGGAAAAGTGCAGCAAGCCCGATGGTCTTTGAAACCGCAGAAACAATCGTCGGGAACGAGCGGCGGCAAGCCCACTGGATAGTCCCGTCTTCGTTCAGGATGCGGCAACCGACGGTACCTGCGTCCGGATGTTCCTCCATGAACTTGAGCATTTCACGGAAGGCGTTCTTCGAAATGATCGTATCCGGATTGATGAAGAACAGGTACGGCTTGGTCGCATGCTTTTCAGCAAGGTTACAGCCTTTACCAAAGCCCAAATTTTCTTTGGAGTCAATCCATTCCACTTCGGGGAAGAAGTTCTTGATTTCGGGAATGATCGGCTCATTGGAGCCGTTGTCCAAAACGATTATCTGCGAATCGATTCCTTCGCACGCGTCACGGACGGACTTGAGGCAAGCCGGAATGAAGTCGCAAGAATTATAAGCAATGATAATGACGGAACAGGAAAGCATAGGCTAGTTGGAAGTAGGAAGTAGACGGTAGGAAGTGGGCGTTAAGCCAATCCCAATCGCAGTTTCAGTACAAGGAAGAACGCTTCGGAGATGATTCCGCCACTCATCTTGGAGGTGCCACGGGTACGATCCGTAAAGATGATGGGGATTTCCTTGACACGGAGACCCTTCTTCCAAATCTTGAAGGTCGTCTCGATCTGGAAGCAGTATCCGTCGCTCTTCATCTTGTCAAGGTTCAATGCCTGCAAGGCTTCACGGCGGAAGCACTTGAAGCCACCCGTCGCATCGCTGATCGGGAGACCCGTGACAAGTCGCGTATAGACGTTTGCACCATAGCTGAGGATCAAGCGACGAAGGTCCCAGTTCACCACGCTAATGCGGTGATCCTGATAACGGCTGCCCAGCACGAGGTCGGCATCTTCGGCAGTTTCCAAAAAACGGTTCAAGTCGGTCGGCGAATGGCTGAAGTCGGCATCCATTTCGAACACACGTTCGTAATCGCGTTCGAGAGCCCACTTGAAGCCCATCACATAAGCGGAGCCAAGCCCCATCTTGCCCTTGCGACGAATCAAATGAATTCGAGGATTCTTGTCGGCTTCGGCTTGGACCAAGTCTCCCGTTCCATCTGGCGATCCATCATCGACTACCAGAATTTCCAGGCACTCATTCTGCTCAAGAATAGCAGACATGATCAGAAGGATGTTTTCCTTCTCGTTGTAAGTAGGAACAATCACCAAGCTCTTAGGAAACGCCATTACAATACCTCCACTCTCATAAATTTACACAATTACAAATTACCAATCGTATCAGAAACAGGATAAGTGCGCTTTTTACTGCCGTTCATCATTTCGCCAAGGAGTCCGAGCGAGAAAAACTGGACACTCATGACAAGAGAGAAGGCTCCAGCCAACAGGAGCGGACGCACGTGCATAGCCCCGGTCTGCACCCATTCATAGCCAAAATAGCCACAAACGCCAAGGCCAAAAAGCATAAACAGGAGCCCGATAAGACCAAAGAAATGAAGCGGCTTCGAGGAGAAGCTACGCATGAACATGAGCGAAATGAGATCCAGAAAACCGCTCACCAGGCGAGAAACGCCATACTTTGAAACGCCGTGAACGCGAGCGCGGTGGGCAACCGGCATTTCGGTTATACGGAAGCCCTGCCACCTGGCCATCACCGGGATAAAGCGGTGGTAGTCACCGTAAAGCTGGATAAAACGCACCACGGAACTGCGGTAAGCCTTGATGCCGCAGTTGAAGTCATGGAGACGCTTGCCACAAACGATCGAAACCGTCAAGTTGAACAGCTTGGACGGAAGCGTCTTGTGCCACGGATCCAAGCGGCGGATTTTCCAACCCGAAACGAGATCGTAGCCGCTTTCGAGAATCTTGATCATCTTCGGGATTTCGAGCGGGTCATCCTGCAAGTCGCCGTCAAGTGTCGCAACATACCTGCCCTTGGCATGCGAAAATCCAAGAGCGAGAGCAGCGGCCTTGCCACAGTTGAACTGGAAACGGTAGGCGCTCACCGAAGAACCCGGACGGATGCCGTAATCCTTGGCAAGATCCTCGACCACGTTCCAGGTATTGTCGCGGCTACCATCATCAATGACGATAACCTCGAATTCCATACCGGTCGGTTCGATGGCGGCCCAAATTTCCTTAAACAACTCAGGAAGATTTTCACTTTCTTCCTTAACAGGGATAACCAAGCTCAAATCCATGACAAAACCTCGAAATTAGTTTGCAGCAGGAACAGACTCAGTTGCCGGAGCTAGCGCCGGATCGGCATCCACCTTCAGCATATCATCCGTGATAGCCTCGATCTGCTGGAGGCTCACCGTAAGACGGTTCCTCCCCGGAGCATCGTAAGACGGAATGTTCTTCAAGCCACGGTTCACGACGTCAAGAGCCTTTTCCTTCATACCGGCAGAGGCATAGACGTAAGAAGCGGCCCAGTAGTTGCGCCATTCTCTCGGGAACTGATACATACCGAGTTCAAGATACTTGGCGGCTTCCGTAGCGATGCGTTCCACTTCGGCCTTGTCGGCCTGGCGGAAGGGCTTCTTGGAGACAAGCGCTGCAATCTTTTCGCGGGCGTCAAACGAAATCTGGAGGTAGAGCGAAACGTAGCTGCTGAGGAGGCGTTCCGTTTCGGCGTTGATGTAGGCCGAACCGTCACCAAGTCCGCGGAACTTGTAAACGGTGTCGATCATGGCTGCCGTAGCCTTTGCATCAAAGGCGTTCTGCTTCGGAGTGAGGTCACCCTTCACAAGGTTATAGACCATACCTTCCTGGACCATGTACTTTTCGAGGCCCATGAAGTTCGAGGTTCCAACAGTCGTCGAGATTTCGATCGGGCGGTCCATATTCTGGAGAGCAAGATCGATGACGAGCTTGTACTGCGTGAGCATCATGCTGGAGCGGTATCTCTTTGCCCAATCCGTAAAGGCGTCCCAAACCTGGTAGTTCACCTTGAACTGGAGAAGCTTTGCAGAATCAGCGTCAGAGAGGTAACCCTTGGCTTCCATCTGGTCAATGCGTTCCTTGAGCTTCGGCTTGAGAGTTTCGGCACGACGAACCCACGTCGAAACGAGGTGGTTCGGATTCGAGGCACTGCCGTTGTCGAGGACCATGTCGTTGTCGATCGTTTCCTTGGTGTAAGAAAGCTTGAGGATCGGCTCGTTGGTAAGCATCTGCTTGATGTACCAGTCGGTGTTACCCAGAGAAAGGTTCACCACGCGGACGTCCTTACGGATACCGGCAACTTCCTGAGCGAACCACAGCGGGAACGTGTCGTTATCGCCATTCGTGAAGAGGATGGCGTTCGGACGGCAGCTGTTGAGGAGGTTGTAGGCATAATCCCACGGCACCCAGAGGCCGGAACGGTCATGTTCCTTGTAGTTCGAGATGCACGGAACGAGGAACGAAACAAGCACGAGAGCGGCAGCGATCGAAGCTGCAAAAGTAGCCGTCGAGGCAGTCGTTGCAGCAAGCAGCACGAGGATGCCGGCGCCAATGCCGTAAATCATGCTCATGAAAATGAATGCCGGCGTATAGAAGTAGTCACGTTCGCGGACTTCCATATGGACGGCTTCCGGGAACGGCGCACGCTGGCCAAAGCGGGCAAAGCTATCTTCGATCTTCTGCCAGTTCTTCCATGCGGTAGAATTTTCAGCGTCACTGAGCTTCTTTTCGAATTCAGCAATACGTGAAGCCGGAGCATTACGCGCACGAAGACGTTCGACAGCAATCTTGGACGTTTCGATGGTCTGTCGAAGATCGATGAGTTCGTTCGGATCCGGGAGTGCCGTAATGCCCGCACCGGCGTTGTTCAAGTCGGCCACATTGCGTGTCATTGCGCTCACCCAGTAATCGCGGTCGCGCTGTTCCATGCGAGAGCCATCGGCAAAGTTGATGTAGAAGAGAAGTCCCAAGGAGCAAAGTGCATAAAGGGCAGAGATAAAGATACCCATATGCTTATTGCGCTTGTAGATGTAGACACAGACAGCAATCAGCAAACCGTTAAAGAGCAAGAAGAAGGCAAGCTGCATCAAGGTGTTGTCGCCCATGAACGACATCTGCGTCGGGAAGCCGAATCCCAAACGTTCGACCGGTTCGTTCTCGGAAGCGTCAAACGTGTAGACACCGTTGGCATAGTTCACCCCACCCACCTTGGTCGGCAGGTACTGGGCCATCTGGTAGCCACCATAGCTCATGCTCGGGAAAGAAAGCACCTGGTGAGCCAAGCGGGAACGGCGGTAGAAGGCACGGGAAATCATGCTTTCGGAACCGTACTGCTTACGTTCGATAAAGGCGTTGAAGGCGTCCCAGTTTTCGGACTTGAAGAGGTTGCCCAGCTGGAGGTTGCCCTGGTCGTCGCGGATGTTGATTTCCGGATCGTTTTCGTCAATCGTCGGATTGAGTTCCGAACGGATCGGGATGTAAAGGTGCGTGCTGTAGCCGACCAATGCAAAGAACGAGAAAGCGAGAGAAAGCTTGAATGCCTTGTTCACGTTCGGTCTGAACTTGGACGAAATGGCTGGCACAAAGACGATGATGGAAAGGACAATAAGGCAGAGGAGGGAGATTTCGATGAAAGCCGAAACCATGTAAATCACGGAGCAAAGGAGCGTACCCGTGATCCAGATAGGAATGCGTTCGACAATCTTTTTCGGCTGAGCCACAAGAAGAAGCGCAAACACGGCCGGAACCGTAAGCATCGTGTAGAGGTGAGCACCCACGCCGAGGAATGCGATGTAGCAAATGAAGATGAGGATTTTCTCGTTACCCGGTTCTTCGCGCTTGTTGTACCACACCAAGCCGAGGTAAGAGACGAGCATAAGGATAAGCATGGCGATGCCGTAAACTTCGGCTTCGACCGCATTGAACCAGAACGTATCGGAGAACGTAAGGAGGAAGCCTGCCACAAGAGCGGCCGTTCCCAGCACGAACGTGCGCATCTTTTCGGAGATCTTTTCGGCCAAGGCGTCCGTCTTGAGGACCGTAGCCAAGAGTTCCCAGGCAAAGAGGGCCGTCACATAGACCGTCGCAGCAGAACTCACCACGGAAATGTAGTTCACACGCTTTGCAATTTCGCCCACAAACGGCAAAAGGAGGATGACCGCACGGGCAAGGAACACGAAGAACGGAGTTCCAGGAGGATGCGGAATGCCAAGCGTATTTGCACAAGCGACGAATTCACCGCAGTCCCAGAAAGAGACCGTCGGAGCCATCGTCATCATGTAGACGATCAAAGCAATAAAGCCAGCGATACCGGCAAAAATGTGCTTATGCCATTTCTCGTTAATCTTCATAAAAATTAAGCATCCTTCTTAGTATTGTTAGCGACCATGCCACGCTTCTGCATGAACCCAGCCAAGAGCCCGTTGACGAACGTGCCCGAGGAATCCGTGCTGAACTTTGCCGCGATCTGAACCGCTTCGGAAACAACCACCTTCATCGGGACTTCGGTAACATACAAAAGTTCGACCATCGCGATGCGGAGGATAATGCGGTCGAGCGTAGCCATACGTTCAATTCCCCAATGAACGGAGCAAGCTTCGATTTCGGCATCAAGTTCTGCCTTGTGAGCCTGAACCAGGTCCACAAGCTTCATGCCATACTTTTTCATGGCATCCTGAAGCGGCTGGGCTTCGAGAACGCCCGGCAGGGACTCGCCCGCCGTTGCACCAGAGATTTCCATTGCATAAAGCAGCTGCATCGCAAAGACGCGAGCCGGTCTAAAACTGATCTGTGCCATAATTACTTTCCAATCTGTTTGTAAAGATTAACCATTTCAACTGCGGTTCTTGCCCAGTTGCAACCGAGGTTGCCAGCCTTGAGGCCAGCGCGGTTCATCGCCTGGTCGACCGTATCGGTCGTGAGGATACCAAGAATTACCGGAACCTTGCCTTCGGCAGCGAGGGACGCAATCCCGCTCGTGGAGTTGTTCACGACAACGTCGTAGTGACCCGTTTCACCACGGATAACGGCACCGAGAGCCATCACGGCATCGTACTTGCCGGAATCGACAAACTTGCGGCAAACACCCGGCAATTCAAAAGCACCCGGGACATGGGCGACGAAAATGTCATCGCTATCGACGCCGAGCGTTTCAAGTTCGCGAACGGCACCTTCAAGGAGCTTGTCCGTCACCACTTCATTGAAGCGGGCAACGGCAATCGCCACTTTCAAGTTAGAACCATTGAGGGAATTTTTGAATTCTTTCATCTTATTTTCCTTCATCTAAAACTTCGGCTGCGCCATGATCTGCATTGTCGAGATGGAGCTCGTGGCCCATCTTTTCTTTCTTGGTGCGCAGGTAAAAACGGTTGATTTCATTGGGCTTGATTTCGATAGGCACACGTTCCACGATCTTGAGACCGTAAGCGGAAATGCCAGAAATCTTGCTCGGGTTGTTCGTGAGGAGCCGCATTTCCTTCACGCCGAGGTCCGCCAAAATCTGGGCGCCCGTACCGTACTGGCGCAAGTCGGACTTGAACCCAAGGTGGAGGTTCGCCTCGACCGTGTCCATACCCTTTTCTTGCAACTCATAAGCGCGGAGCTTGTTGCAAAGACCAATGCCACGGCCTTCCTGACCGCGCATATAAAGGAGCACGCCACCGTGTTCGCCAATGAACTTCATGGCTGCGGCAAGCTGGTCACCGCAATCGCAACGGAGGCTACCAAAAATGTCGCCCGTGAGGCATTCGCTGTGAACGCGCACATAAACCGGCTTGCTGAAGTCCGGATTACCGGCAACCCAGGCCACATGTTCGACGCCATCGGTCTTGCTGCGGTAGGCATAAGCGGTAAAGTCGCCGTACTTGGTCGAAACATGCGGAGCAGCCACGCGCTGCACCAGCTTTTCGTTTTTCAGGCGGTAGTCAATCAAGTCACGGATCGAAATAATCTTGAGGCCGAATTTCTTTGCGACTTCCTGGAGCTGCGGCATACGGGCCATCGTGCCGTCTTCATTCATAATTTCGATGAGGGCGGCTGCCGGGCGGAGACCGGCGAGCTTGGCGAGGTCCACAGCGGCTTCGGTGTGGCCTGCACGGCGCAAAACGCCTTCTTCTTGGGCGTAAAGCGGAGAAATGTGACCCGGACGGCCAAAGTCCGAGGGTTTGGAATTCGGATCTGCGAGAGCCTGGATCGTTGCGGCACGGTCGTGGGCAGAAACACCTGTGGTGCAGCCTTCGAGCTTATCGACCATGATGGTGAACGGAGTGCCGAGCATGGAGGTGTTTTCGGCAGTCTGACGCGTGAGATTCAATTCGCGGCAGCGAGAAATCGGAAGCGGGCAGCAAAGCACGCCACGCCCCTCGTGGAGCATAAAGTTCACCTTTTCGGGAGTAATCTTTTCGGCGGCGATAATGAAATCGCCCTCATTTTCACGGTCTTCGTCATCAACCACGACCAAGAACTTGCCGTTCTTGAAATCTTCAATGGCCTCTTCAATCGTATTAAGCAAGGTCACGTTCCTTTAGATAGTTTTCAATATATTTGCCGAGCATATCGACTTCCACATTCACCACGGTGCCAGGCACCCAGTTCCTGAGATTCGTGCGGGCTAAGGTCTCGGGGATAATGCAGACGCGGATGTAATCCTCCCCTTTTTCGGCGACCGTAAGGCTAATGCCGTTCAAAGTGATGGATCCACGACGGATGACATAGCGGCGCAAGTCAGCTGGCAGAGCCAAATCGACTTCCACGCCCGTTTCGCGTGGAGTAACGCGCAAGACTTCGGTGGTACAGTCCACATGCCCCATCACAAAGTGACCGCCCATAAAGCTATCGGCACGGCAAGGATACTCGAGATTCACGAGATCCCCGACTTTTGCCTGCTGAAAAGACGTATTCACGACGGTCTGGTGCATGAGACAGAACGTAGCTTCGTCATCGGTACAGTTTTCAACGGAGAGACACACGCCGTTATTGGCAATGCTGTCGCCCAGTTTGCTGTTTTTGAAGAATCCCGGCGACTTCATGCGCATGGTAAGCGCGTCTCCCCT
Organism: Fibrobacter sp.; assembly: GCA_045224895.1. Lineage (GTDB taxonomy): Bacteria > Fibrobacterota > Fibrobacteria > Fibrobacterales > Fibrobacteraceae > Fibrobacter. The sequence continues at coordinate 21,732 of JBGVAT010000203.1, read as the reverse complement.
GTTTTCGAGGGAAATGATTTCGCCGGTTGCTTGAATTATACCCGTAAACATACGGTGCAAATTTAGCAATTTAGACGAAAGACTAGAGACGAGAGACGAGAGAGGATGGCCATTTAAGGCGGTTTACTTTCGCTTATTGGTCATTATCAGTTTATAGGAGTCTCCATCTTTTACGGAGCGCACGCGATAGACCTGTTTTTTGCCGTCCTTATCCAAGGCTTCTATGGGGCAAACGCCCTCCGCAAGGACAGTCACATTCCCTTGATTATCTTTCTTTTTAATAAAATTGCATTTGAAATCGAAATCCTGAGGTTGATCTTCAACGTAATTCAAAATTTCGCAATTTGAATGGGAACATTCGCCGAGCGTGAAAAAAACTTTCTTATAATCCCTATAAAGATGTCTGGTTTTACGATTTTGATGATCAAGCGTTTGAGAAAAAACATATTCACTCGCAATTCTAAACTTTTTCTGATCCCTCGTCACACGTAAATTACCAAAGAAGAACGTAAGCGTTCGTTGAACCCCTATTAGACCAATGTTCAACCGAACAGGGCAAATTCCGGTATCCAAAACTTCTAAGAGTGATTTCTTATTATTAAACCTTACAAAGTCGCAGCGAAACTCTAAATCTTCACGAGGTATAGGCATATCATAAAACAAGCCTGTATTTTCATTTTTCTTACTTTGTTCTTTACACAAGGACTTCCGATCCTTCAAAGATGGCATCAACTTTACAGCCATAGGATCATTTATAGTATTGCAATAGTTTGCAACGTTTTCACATAAAACATGAAACGTAGATTGGTAAGAATAATTAACCAGGTAATAATTATTATTTAACTTTCTAATATCCAATGCAGAAAAAAAGAAATCCAGAACCATAGTGCCGTTGGCTTTTACCTGGGTGTACACATTTTCCATCTTTTATATATCCATAAAGGCAATACGAACAACCATTTTCATCTGTCCTTTCGTATTGCGTATTATCGGAAAATGCGCAAGCCACAAGGAATAAAATTAGGGCTGCGAGAAACTTCATACACTATCCCGGATAATACACGGTCAGTACATCGGGGCCGATGACGGCAGATTCTTTGGCGACGATATTGGCGGGCAATTCGGGGTATTCGAGGCCAGCCTTTATGGCACCTTGTTCAATTAACCGATCCAGTTTTTCATCAACAAGGGAATCTGTCGAACGCCATAAATCAAGGCGATTCCAGAGCGATTCACCATTGAACAGTTCGCGGGCAAGGCCTGCACCCGGCTCCACCATCAAGCGGTGCATTCCACGGGCAGACAAGTCATCAACCATCGCACGCCAGTTTTCGGCAAACGATTCATGCGGCAAAAGCACAAAATCGGCGATGTTCGGCTGCGGAACGCACGAATATACAAGCGTTTTAGCGTCCTTTGACGAGAAAGCCACCAGATGCGTGATTTCATCGGCAGAAAATTCGTGATGTCCCGCCCAAACAACTTTAACAGGATTATTACCACTAACGTAACGCACGTTGAGGCTCGGATTGTCGGCAAGGAGAGTCCCCGCCCCAACAAGCACGGCATCGCTCATCGCACGAAGTTCGTGATTCCAGCAGTTCGCTCCAGCCTTCGTAATGGCAAGCGGCAAATGGTTCCCTGCCGTATCCACGCAACCCATAAAGCCATCCTGCGAAACCGCAGACTTGACTTCGACAAACGTCCGCTTGGTGCGTACAAAATAATCATACCCCTCGAAATAGCGTTCCACTTCGGCAAAGACATCACGGCCTTCGGCTTCGTGTTCCGCCTTTTCCTGGGAGTTCAAGGGCATGAATTCAAAAACGCGGCATTCCCCGGCCGATTCACCATTCGGGCATTCTTCGACACAAGCCCTTATGCAAGCGTCCACACCTTCGTGAACTTCAATCCCCGCAGCCTCGAGAATCTGTCGAGATTTACCATGCACAACAGGGTTCGGGTCAGAATGGGCAAAAAAGACCTTCTTGATTCCGGCTTCGATAATCGCCTTGGTACAAGGGGGCGTTCTTCCGTAATGGCAGCACGGTTCAAGCGTCACAAAGATCGAGGCCCCCTGCGCAAACACACCCGCATCACGCAACGCCATAACTTCGGCATGGGCACTTCCAGGACGTTGGGTATGCCCCTTCCCCACAATAATTCCGTCTTTCACAACTACAGCACCGACCGCCGGATTCGGGCGGCTAAAGCCAATCGCAAGGAACGCTTGCTGCAAGGCGTACTGCATGTAGTTCGTGATTTCTTGCATTATGAAGATTTGAGGATACTTTATAGATTGTTAAAGGGGATCCCGGCACGGAGACCGGGATGACAAATCAGGATGACAGGCCGGGATGACATTGTGGCCGAATGGCCATTATGGGTTACTTCTGCGGGAGAGCGAGAATGCCACCTTCGATGTTGAACACGCGAGTATAGCCATTCTCGACGAGGAACCTGGATGCAGCCATGCTGCGCTTGCCACTGCGGCAGTAAATCAACAAGTCCTTGTCCTTCGGGAATTCGCTCAAACGTTGCGGCATTTCCTGAAGCGGAATGTTGATTGCAGTTGTTGCTGCCATACCCTTCGCGACTTCGGCCGGAGTGCGCACATCGACCAAGACTGCACCAGCCTTGTGCATTTCCAAAGCCTTTTCCCAATCTATCGTCGTCACTTCAGCCACCTTCTGTTCTACAACAGCAGCAGCCGGCTGTACGTTTTCAACAACCTTCGGAGCGGTCTGCACCTTCTTTTCTTCGTTTGATTCGCAAGCTGTGGTAAGCAACATCGCCAAGCAAGAAATAGCCAAAATACTCTTCATTTAAAGAACTCCTTAATATTTTCCTTTGTTAAATATAACACAAATAAATTTATACTACTTGACGACACCATCAATGAATCTGAAAATTTCATAATAAGCGTTGTCACGCACGTCCTTACGGGAAAGCAACAAGTCATGAAGGCCGTCCGTGATTACCTTAGTCGTCACGTTTTCGCCAAGATTCGGAGCCCACTGTTGAATATGCTCCACATTCAAGACGCCATCGCAATGCAAGTAATCATCCGTCCACTCATCGCCTTCGGCCGAGCAGCCGCTATGCAGCACAAGCACCGGCGACTTGATATCGAGCCCTGAATGGACTCGGCTCTGCGCCTTGACGATAGCCCTAGCCCAACCCAAATACTGTTTCGGGCGAGTTTCGCTTTTCCACTCTTCGATGTATTCCCATTCACCCTTTTCACGTTTCAAAAGGGAATAGGCGTAGTTCGGATCCCCGGTCGAACCTATCGCAAAATCCGGCAAGAACAGGGCAATTTCAGAGAGTAGCGGGAACACGATTTTACGCATTGGCCAATTAAAGTTCATATCCAGGAACGGGCTGTTCAGAACAAGAGCCGTAAACTGTTCCGCCTTGCGGTCATTCACGTAAGACGAAGTAATCAAGCCGCCCTGAGAATGCCCAAGAATAATGAACGGGGTGCGTTCCGCTTCTTCGTAATCGTCCACAGCAATTTTCTTGCTGAGTTCCACGGCCACATCCAGTTCCGCATAGAACTCCTTGACGCTACGCATATCAGCACGGGCATCGCCCGCCCTCAAAGAACGACCGCAGCGATGCAAGTCTATGGCAAAAAAAGCAAATCCCGCAGAGTCCGCTTTTTCGGCCAGTTCCGTCTGGAAGAAGTAATCGTTGAAGCCGTGTACATAAAGGATAATCCCACGCAAGCTTGTGCTACGCGATTCTGAACGCGGTGAACTCCCGAACGGATACTCAATAAGCGTCGAATGGAATACCTGTTCGCTATCAGGACTCGTTTCAATCGGATAGACTTTATACGGTTCACCGAGGACCTTATCCACGGATTCCTTAGACAATGAAAATTCCATAACGTCAGGGTGGACATCAATCTCGGACGAAGGATCCAGCAATACTTCGTGCATCGCTTCGGCGTTTGCAAAATACACATAAACCACCGACGCCACAAAAAACAGCACCAGTGGAATAATAAAGAAGACAATTTTTCCCTTTCTCATATCCTATATAATACAAAATTTCAAAGGGACCTATCGTTTACGCAAGCAGGGCCACAACGTCTTTTGCAATCAGGGCAGGAGTCAGGCGGTTCTTTTCGCACAAATCGGCAAAGCTCACCTTGTCATAGAAGTCCTTCGAAAGCCCACGCACAAGCACTTTTGCGCAGGTATCGCCAAGAGCAGTCGCCACCTTTTGACCAAAGCCGCCTTCGACAACGCCGTTTTCGAGAGTCACGAACACATCGTGCGTCTTGGAAAGTTCGTGCAGTAAGTCACTATCGACACCGCTTGCATAACGCGGATTCACAAGCGTCGCATCGATTCCTTCACGACGAAGTTCGAGCGCCACCGCCACAGCACGCTGGTAAAAGTCACCAAGACCAATCAAGGCCACACGATCTCCACGATGGACAACCTTGAACTTGTTAAGGCCAGAATAATCCTTTTCAAAAATATCGCTGCGGTGATGGACGGCATTCGGAATGCGAATAGCCACCGGATGATCCGTCTGGTCAATCGCCCAGTCCGCCATCGTCTTGAATTCTTCGACGCACGTCGGGCAAAGGTAAACCAAGTTCGGAATGTTCGAAAGCATCGGGATGTCGAAAATGCAGAGGTGCGTCGTGTCGTTCATGCCGTCGGCACCCGACATCGTCACCAACAGCGTTGCCGGATTATTGTTCACGCACAGGTCCTGCGAAAGCTGGTCATAAGTGCGCTGGAGAAACGTTCCGTGAGTGCTGTAGACAGGCTTAGCGCCACCTTTTGCAAGGCCAGACGCCAAGGCCACGGCGTGTTCTTCGGCAATGCCCACATCGATGTACTGCTTGCCCGCTTCCTTACGGCGAGCCGCATGGAAACCGATACCCGCAGGAACCGCAGAATGGATGACGACCACCTTCGGGTCGCTCTTGATTTTCGCCATAAGGTAAAGGCCGATAATTTCGCTATAGCTTTCGCCGCTTCCCCAGTTGATCACGCCCGTTTCGACGTTGAACGGAGCCGCCCAATGCCAGCCTTCGCGATTCTGTTCGGCATAAGAATAACCGCGCCCCTTTTGCGTATGGATATGCACGACAACCGGATGCGTAGAATCCTTCACGGACTTAAACGTTTCGACTAGCGCCGCGATGTCATTACCTTGTTCCAAATACTTGTAGTCAAAGCCAAGAGTTTTGAAGTAATTCTTTCCGGACTTGCCGCCAGTAGCACGGAGTTCAGCCAAGGACTTGTAAAGGCCTCCGTGATTTTCGGCAATGGACATTTCGTTGTCGTTCACCACCACGATAAAGTTCGTCGCATATTCGCCTGCATTGTCAAGACCTTCAAAAGCCTCGCCACCACTCAAGGAACCGTCACCGATAACAGCAATCACATTTCCCGATTCACGCAAAACATCACGAGCGGTCGCAAGCCCAAGCGCAAGACTTACCGACGTTGAAGTATGCCCCACCATAAAATGATCGTGTTCACTTTCGGTCGGTTCCGTATACCCCGTCACATCGCCGTAATGGTCTGCATCCAAAAACGCCTGGGCACGCCCCGTAAGCATCTTGTGACTGTAGCTCTGGTGACTCACGTCATAGACGATCTTGTCTTTCGGGGATTCAAAAACGTAATGGAGCGCAATCGTCGCTTCGACAAAACCGAGGTTCGGAGCCACGTGCCCGCCACGTTGCGAAAGCTTCTTGATTAGGGCGGAGCGCATTTCTGCAGCAAGCTGTTCAAGGCTTTGGACGTCTAACGCTTTGACGTCGGCAGGAGACTTAATTTTTTCTAGGAGCATAGGGCCTCAGTTTTTGGGGTGGTTACAGCACAAACAGTGCGAGGGCTACAATCATTATAATAAAAGGAATTGCAAACAGCGAGAGGAATCTCAAGCAATAAAGCGCGACCTTCACATTCCAAAAGAAGAGGCGGCGCCTCCCCTGCTTCGTCTTGCGGATTTCGACCTGACAATCGGGGCAGATGTTGCCAACCTTGTTACGGTAGCGGATGGCCAGGTTGCTTTCCATCGGGGACATCCCGACTTTGTCGTTAAATTCTTTGTGGCAAATAGAACATGTGGACTGCATATTTGCAATATAGTATTAAACAGTCTCAAAAGGACTGGAAAAGTAACGCCGTCCTGAAAAGGTGACCCCGGCACGGTGGCCGGGGTGACAAACCGAATAGACAGTGTAAGGCGATCCCGGCACGGTGACCGGGATGACAAACGAAAAAATCTCGCGATTTTATCGCGAGATTTTTAGTACCCCTAAGCGGACTCGAACCGCTGTTGCGGGAATGAGAATCCCGAGTCCTAGGCCACTAGACGATGGGGGCGAGTGCGGCACATTATAGCAATTTTAGCTACACCCGTCAACCAATAATTGAGTTTATTTGCTGACGGGATTTCTGCCGCAGCTAGCGAGAGTAAGCCTCCCGCAAGCCCTATGTCTTAGTCTCTGTAGTAGAGGTCGAGATTGCTCTTGACCGGCGTAGAGGCTTCGAGAGTCGTGACGTAGTCGTTGAATGCGGTCATCGAAGCAAAACGGTTCGTGTTGTCGATATCCTGCTTGATGGCTTCTTCGACTTCTTCAACCTTCGGCGTCTTCTTGGAAACAACCTTGAGCATCACGGCACCGTTTTCAGCCACAACCGGAGCGGTCCATTCGCCGACCTTAGCCTTGTTCACGACACGAGCAAGCTGAGCGCTGCCGTAGCCAAAGCCCGGAACAAAACCGTCAACAGAAGAATTCTTGGATTCGATTTCAACCTTTTCGATCTTGGCAGCAGCCGTATCAGCCGGGTTGTAAGCCTTCACCTGGGCGGCAACAGAATTCAAGTAGATTTCAGCAGCCTTGGCAGCCTTCTGCTTGAGGAGAGTTTCCTTGATGTCGTTGTAGTAGAGCGGGAGGCTACGTTCGCCAGCATTGAAAGCACCAACCTTCTTGGCGATGGCAACATACTTGTTGTTTCTGAGAACGTTAGAAATGTCGCTATCTTCGTCCGGGAGGTTTTCGTTCGGCCAGCCGAAGGAGGTAAGACCCTTGATGTAACCGAGAGCGGCAATGTTGGCATCGCGAGCGACCCATTCAGAAGTCTTGACTTCGAGGCCACGAGCATTAGCTTCGGTCACGAGGTCAGAACCAGCGTCGACATCCTTCTTGATGCCAGTGAGAATCTTTTCGAGGCTATCGATCGTGTTGGAAGAAGCCGTCACCGTGAGGAGGATGTGGCCGACCTTCACCTTTTCAACTTCGCCCTTGGCATTCTTCACGTTGCCGTAGGACTTGATGATGTGGTAGCCAAACTGAGTGCGGACCGGTTCAGAGATCTTGCCGGAATCGAGAGCGAAAGCGGCTTCTTCGAACGGCTTCACATAAGTGCCACGGCCAACAAAGTCTTCGCTCAAGATGCCACCCTTTTCGGCACTGCCCTGGTCTTCAGAAGAAACGCGAGCCATGTCTTCGAAAGTCGTCGTAGCAGAAGAATCGGTGAGCTGGTAGTAGAGCGTCAAAGCGTATTCACGGATGCTAGCGTCATCAGCGGCGGTAGCTTCGACCGGGAGAGACACATACTGGAACTGGGCAACTTCCTTCTGCACAAAGAAGCTATCGATGTGAGCATTGAAGTAACCTGCCACCATCACGCTATCCACGGAGTTGGAATCAACAACAAAGTTGGAGCTCGGGGCAACTGCCACCTGCAGTTCGTAGTCCGTCAAACGACGTTCCACAGTCCACTTGGCTTCGAGGGCAGTCGGATGAATGGAGGCACCGACCAGAGCCTGAAGTTGGCGAGCCGGAATAGTGTTGTTCTTCATTTCGTCTTCGAGAACGAGCATAGCGTTCCAACGGTATGCTGCCGGAGTTTCGATCCAGGCATCGTAATCAGCCTTGTTGAAGGTTGTGTCCGTGAGGAACTTCGGGAGAGAAGAGAGGTAAGCCTGAGAACGCTGGATCAGGTCTTCCTGGGAGGTCGCCTGCTGCTGGATGGCATAGAGGCGAGCCTGAGCTTCTTGCACCAAACGGGCGCGAACAGCGTCAGAATTGCGCTTGAACTCGTTCTTGAGTTCGGCGACCGAGGCTCTAAGTTCGGCCTTTTCGAACTGTTCAGCAAAGAGGGCCTGACGAACGAAGCTCGAGAACACCTGGGCGCGGAGCTGGGAGTACTGTTCGTCTTCCAAGTGCTGGTTCTGGTATTGGTTCTGCACGATCATCTTCACGCGAGAATCAAAATCGCTATAGGAGATCTTCGTATCGTTGACGACGCCGATAGGATAGCTATGTCCTTGGTTCGGAACACGGTCCATCGCAAGAAGACCGATGGCGATACCGGCGGCAAAGATCACAATTACCCACTTGGCTTTTTCATTAATCCACGTTAACATAGGGACAACTCCATTAAAATTTTGTCGCTCGAAAAATAGCAAAAAAAAATATTAGCATTTTATTTTATCGCAATTATAAGCCAATTATAATGCCGAAATGCCCTATTTTTTCTATTTATGGGATATACAAATAAAAATTCCTTTGGAGTTCTATCATGTACGATATTTTGGTTCTGGGCGCAGGCATTTCTGGATTAAGCGCCGCCCTCCACGCAGCGGAAAAAGGTTTTCACGTTGTCATCTTGACCAAAGGAGCAAAGCCGGACGGCTCATCAAACTACGCTCAGGGTGGTATTGCCACCGTTACCGAAAAGTCCGACAAGTTTGAGTTCCACATTGCAGACACGCTCGAAGCAGGCGCAGGCCTTTGCAAAAAAGAACCCGTCAATATCTTGACCAAGAGCGGCCCGGCCACGATCAAGCAACTCGTCAAGTGGGGCGTCCAGTTCACACCGTCCCCCGAGGACAAAACGCAGTTCGACCTCCACCTCGAAGGCGGACACAGCCACCACCGCATTTTGCACGCCGCAGACCTCACCGGTAAAGAGATCATGCGCGCCCTCCTCTGCAAGCTTCACGAACAGAAAAACATCGACTACCTCGAAAACTGCTACATCAAGGACTTGATTTGCGAAGGCGAGGGCAAGAACAAGCGCTGCGTCGGCGCCAAGATCATCCACCAGAAGACTGGCGAAGTCGAAAGCATCTTTGCAAAAGCCACCATTCTCTCGACCGGTGGAGCAGGCCGCATTTGGCAGTACACCGTATGCCCGCCCGATAGCTGTGGCGACGGTATGGCCATTGCCGCCCGTGCAGGCGCCGCACTCCAGGACATCGAATTTATGCAGTTCCACCCCACAAGCTTGTACGCTCCCAAGTTCAAGAAGCCGTTCCTCATTTCCGAAGCGGTTCGTGGTTTCGGCGGCATTCTCAAGAACGACAAGGGTGAAGAATTCATGAACCAGGTCCACCCGCTCCACTCGCTCGCTCCCCGCGATATCGTCGCACGAGCCATCCACAGCGAAATGCAGCGTCTCGGCAAGGACCATATGTTCATCGACCTCTCCGGCCGTACCCCCAAGGACATCAAGAGCCACTTCCCACACATTTATTCTAAATGTCTGGATGCAGGCATTGACATCACCAAGGAATGGATTCCGGTCGTCCCGGCAGCACACTATATGTGCGGTGGCGTTCTCGTCGATACCTGGTCCCGCACCGAAATCAAGGGTCTCTACGCTTGTGGCGAAGTTGCCGCAACGGGCGTCCACGGAGCAAACCGTCTCGCCTCCAACTCTCTCCTGGAGAGCGTCGTGTTTGCCATCCGCGCCGTCGATGACATCGAAAAGAGCGGTATCGCCAAGGAAAAGTTGAACGTCGGCAAGTCCAAGAAGGAATCTGTCAGCTTTGCCAAGGCCGCCTACTGGCGCAAGCGCAAGAAGATGCTTCAGGACATGATGTGGACACACTGCGGTATCGTGCGCACGGTCGCAGGCCTCAACCAGGGTCTCAAGGTGATCGAAGGCCTCGAAGCCGACGTTGCAGCAGCCATCAAGAACAAAGAAACAGAGAACTTGCACTTCCTTGAATTCCTGAACGCCCTTCAGGTTTCCAAGATGATCCTCATCGCAGCCCTCCGCCGTAAGGAATCTCGCGGACTTCACTACATCCTCGATTACCCCAATCAGGATCCGAAGACGAAGCACCAGAGCATTTACCTGAGCGACAAGAAGTAATTTATCTACATAGGGCAACATGGAAGAGGTCAAGGCAACACAGTCTCGAAAGAAGGTCAAGGATCAACTTCCGTCGAAGATCGGCGGATACAAGCCCATCCAATCCCTGAATAGCGGGGCTATGGGGAGTTTGTGGCTTTGCCGTGATCCTTCGCTTGACCGACTCGTCGTCGCCAAGAGGCTCCATTCGAACCTGAACCAGCAAGATTCTTATATCAAGAGATTCTTGCAAGAAGGTAGCATACTCGCCCACCTAAACCATCCGAGCATCATCCAGCCGTACGCCCTCTGGAAAGACAGTGACGGCAACTACACGATGTCGATGGAGTACGTACAAGGTTCGAGCCTCAAGGATTTGCTTCTCCGGAACAAGCGACCGCCCATCTGGGTTGTCGAGACTATTTTGTACGAACTTTTGAGCGCTCTGAGCCACGCCCACCGAAACGGTGTGACCCACCGCGACTTGAAGCCCGCGAACATGATGATCGACAAGGACGGACGCGTCCGCCTTTTGGACTTTGGCATTGCGCACACCGAAACTCCGCTCGAAATCGGCAAGGAACTCACGCAGACCGGTTGCATCATCGGAACTGCCGCCTACATGAGTCCAGAACAGATCATGGGCGAAAAGGTCAACTACGCCAGCGACCTCTTTAGCGTCGGCATCATCGCGAGCGAAATGCTCATTGGCGAGAACCTTTTCCGCGGCAAGGACTTCGAGGAGACCCGCGAAAACATTCTCAAAATGAAGTTCAAGCTGGAAGTGTTCCCGAACGACGTCCCCAAGCCTCTCCGCAAGTTCGTGCTGAAGCTCCTCAACAAGCGTGCGAGCAAGCGCCCCTCTTCGGCCTGCGATGCCGCAAACGAACTCGCCGACCTTATGCGCGAATACCCGCGCGATATGACGCCCTATATAGCAGAATGGGCCGATACCGTAAACGAAGACCAACCCATCGATTCGATCATATCACCGAAGCCGCAAAAAACTACATTTAAGTATGGAATAGGATTTATACTTGGAGTTTTAGTCGCGGTGGCAACATCTGTTGTCATCCAACTAGCGACCTAGAGGATTGGTCCAATGAATTGGATAGACATTGCATGCATTGCGTGCTTGCTCATCTTTAGCGCCATCGGGTTATGGCGTGGATTGTTGAGCAGCATATTCAGGCTGTGCGCATGGGTGGCCGCAATTCTTGGGGCATATTTTGCCCAGGATCTTTTTGGCGACTTCGTCATGCGGAATTTTGCCTTTGGCGATTTCGCGGCACACCTCATTTGCACCTGTGTGGGCTTTTTAGTTCCGTTCCTGCTATTCTCCTTGATCGGGCACCTTGTCGGTGAGTCCATCTCCAGCACTGTTGTCGGAAAGGCGAACCGCATTTGCGGCTTTCTGTTCGGGCTTCTCAAAGCATCGCTGATTTGCTTTGTGTTCCTCACCATTATGCATTTGCTCCCCGTAGAAGGCAACCTCCGTAACCTGAGGAACGACGCCGTTGCATACAACCTTTACAAGGCCGCACTCGAAACGATGGGCTATTCCTCTGACGAGGTAAACCTCCGCAAGATGGCCAAGGAAAAAGCAAGCGAGCTTACCAAGACGATTACGGACAAAGCAACCGATAAAGCCAAAGGTACGGCAGAAGAAGCGGCAGACAGTGCCAAGGCAGCCGTCAAGAATGCAGCCGACAGCGTTGCAAATAAAGTTAGCGAAGCTGCTGAAAAGGCAAAGGACGCCGCCATTGCCGCTAAGGATGCTGCAGTAAAAACGCTTGAAAACGGAAAGCAAGATTCGTCTTCAAGCGCGGCTAAGAAATAAAATACCTTCTTATACAAGATGGTGATCCCGTCCCGGCACAAGGCCGGGATGACATTGGAGTCCGGGATGACACAAAGGAGATGCCCGCCCCCCGGAACCTGTCCGGGGCAGGCTCTAGCGGGCATGACAAAGCGGCATCAATATGCCACCTCATTATTTCGAAGCTAGGCGGGCAGCGCATTCACGAGCGTCGCGGAGAATATCTTCTTCCCCATCAACGTGACGGCCACGCATCACGAACTCGCCATTGCACATTACAGAGTCAATGGCGCTTGAATTTGCAGAATAGACCCAGTTGCTATAGATATTATAGCACGGCACCATACGTTCGTTGTTCAAGTCTATGAGCAAGCAATCCGCAAGATAGCCTTCCGCAATGCGGCCCGCATTGATCCCAAAGAACTGCGCAACATTGTACGTCGCCATCTTGAGAGCCTCTTCTGCCGGGAGCGTTTCAGCCGTACCAAGATATTTTGCCAAGAGAGCAATCGTCTTCATATCCTCTTGCATATCGAGGTTGTTGTTTGACGAAGCTCCATCCGTCCCAAGTCCAAGCTTCATACCGTCCTTGAGCATTTCGGCAACTTGCGGAATGCCGCTGTTCAATTTCATATTGGAACACGGATTCAAAATTGCCGTTGCTCCCGATTCAGCAAAGATTTTGCGGTCAGAAGCGGAGAAATGTGTGCAATGAGCTGCAGAGAAGTTCGAATTCAAGCCGCCAAGGCGCTTCCAGAATTCCACCGGAGTACACTTGTACTGTTCCTCGCAATTTTTGACTTCGACTGAGGTTTCAGACAAATGCGTATGAATCTTGTAGTTTTCTGTATGGGCAAGCTCAATCAGTTCTGCCGTTTTTTCCTCGCCCACCGTATAAACAGCATGCGGCATCACCACGAGCTGCACTCGTTCCGATTCGCCTGTGTGATTCTTCAAGAAATCGACATTTGCCGCCCAAGCTTCCGGCGACATCAGCGGTTCTGCAAACGTAACGCCTATCGCCGCACGAATTCCCATTTCTTCGACAACGCGCATCGTCTGTTCGCGATGCCAGTACATATCCGCAAAGAACACCGTTCCCGACTTGATCATTTCGAGAACCGCCAAGCGGCTACCGATTGCAATGTCCTCATCCGTGAGTTTTGCTTCGGTCGGCCAAATGTATTCGTTAAGCCATTTGCCAAGTTCCATATCGTCAGCAAATCCGCGCAACAGCGTCATTGCTGCATGCGTATGACCATTGTAAAACGCCGGCATAATGGCGAAATTCGAGCAATCGACAATTTCCGCACCTTCGTAATCGGCGGGTTCAAGCGGACGCGTCACCTTTTCAAAGAGATTACCGACAATCAAGATGTCGCGCTTAGCGCCATCAAAGAAAACTGATTTTAGAACTTTTTTATTCATACAAAGCTCCGTATAAGGAGATTCCCGCCTACGCGGGAATGACAAGCGAGTTAACGTTCTTCGAGAAGTTTTTTCACGGAGAAGGCGAACTCCTGCAAGCTCGGGTCACGTGCCCCCATCAGCAAAATTGTGTCGCCCGGTTCAGCATATTCAAGCATTTTCTTTGCGCACTCGTTGCGGTCGGCAATGTAAATGGCTTCGCAACCCTTGAGAATCAAATCATCCGCAAGGTCACCTGCGCTAATGTCACGCGTGACCGTTCCACCAGCGTAATAGATTTCACTGAAGAACATCACATCGTTCTTGCGGTCAAAATCCATATCCATCGGACGGAGAGTCTTAGCGATAAATTCCACCAAGTCCTTGCGCAAGAATCGCGTCGGACCAAAGCCATGCGGCTGGAACCAAGCAATCACGCGGCCTTCGGTAAAGTCTTGGGCGCTCTTGATGCTTGCGGCAATTTTTGCCGGATTGTGAGCAAAGTCATCGACAAGCGTAATGCCGTTGAACGTTCCAAGAATCTGGTGACGGCGGAACACGCCCGGGAAAGTCGAAAGCGCATCAGCGCACGTGTGGAGCGAAACGCCCGCGCGGAGCGCTGCTGCTGTTGCGGCCAAGGCATTTTCCATGTTGTGCTTGCCCGGCAGCGGAATTTCGAACTTCACAAGTTCATTGCCATGGCGAACACGGAACTGGATATGTGTCCCGACCGACTTGAAATCAATTCCCTGAACGCTCACATAGCTTTCATAGCCAAAGTCAAATTCACGGCCAGCGCTGAACTTCTTTGCAAGCGGATGCGCATCGTTCACAATCAGGACGTGCCCTGCACTCAAGACGTTCTGACTGAACTTCAAAAAAATTTGTTCAAGCTCGGAAATTTCCTTGTGGTCCTTATCAATGTTCAAAATGACGCCGATTTCCGGTTCATAGCGAACAAGCGTTCCATCGCTTTCATCAACTTCGGCAACGAGCCATTCACCCTTGCCACTCACGGCATTCCCAATTTTTCCCTGAGCCTGCAAGTTCACGAGACCTGCGCCCGTCATCACAGACGGCTGGAGTCCAGCATATTCCAAGATATGATAAACCATCGCGGTCACGGTCGACTTACCGCTCGTGCCGCTAATGGCAATCGTACGCGCTTCCTTCGAAATCTTTGCGAGCATTTCGCTGCGGTGCATCACCGGGACGCCGAGTTCCTTTGCACGCTTCAAATCAGGATTCGTATCTTCAATAGCGGTGCTTACCACGACTGCGGTAAGGCCTTCAACAACGCCGGAACCATCCTGCGCAAAGCACTTGATTCCGCAATCTTCGAGCTGGCTCATAACAAGCGGTTTCTCGGCATTTCCGTTCAGGAACTCGCCAAACTGACGGTCGCTACCGCTCACGGCAACACCCTTGCCCACCAAATACTGCGCGATGGCACTCATGCCCACGCCAGCAACACCGATAAAGAAGTAAGAATTGGTCATAATTGAGTAGGAAGTAGAAAGTTAGAAGTAGACAGTGGTTAGTATTTAAACCACTATTCAAGCAGCTCAGGGTCGATTGTGGGTTCGTAACCGGGTTCCACAAAGTCTTCCGGGGCAATTCCCTTGCGGCGCGCGGCCTTCATCTGCTTAATGAGCTTGCGTTCGGCGGCAACGGCACGGCGCTTTGCAGCCGTCTGGGCCTTTTCGGCAAGGCGTTCAGCACGGGTTTTGCGAACCTTTACGGGAGCTGCTTCTTCGGGAGTAATGGCGAGCGGTTCATCGTATTCGTCATACTCCTCGTCTTCTTCGAATCGAATCTGCGCATCAAAGTCGCGGAAGCCTTCGTCTTCGTCATAAACAGGTGCCGATGCCGGGCATTCCTTTTTCAAGAGCTTGAGTACATTTGCAAACGGCTCTTCCATCGGGACCTTGAAGGTAAGCTTCTTGTTCGTGCGCGGATGAATGAGTTCAATCTTCACGGCTTGCAAGAGCTGCGCCGGAGCGATTTCGAGAACCTTTTCGGCGACCGGCTTCATCAAAGGCGGCACGCGGTTCAAACTTTCATCGCGGCCATCGTAAAGCGGATCGCCCACGACCGGATGGCCCGTGTAGCGCGTATGCACACGGATCTGGTGCGTACGACCAGATTCCAACTGCAATTCCAAAAGCGTGGCAATCGCAAAGAACTGCTTGGCAACGTAATGCGTACGGCTTTCCTTACCGCCCTTCACCACCGCCATCTTCAGGCGGTTCTTCGGGTTGCGTCCAATCGGAGCGTCAATCGTTCCTTCAAGATCACGCGGGCACCCCCACACCAGCGCATTGTACGTGCGATGAAGCGTGCGCGTTTCGAGCTGGTGAGCCAAATGCCTGTGAGCCGCATCGTTTTTCGCGACAACCATAAGCCCCGGCGTATCTTTGTCCAGACGGTGGACAATACCCGGACGGAGCGGACCGTTCACCGTCGAAAGGTTTTCCTTAAAATGGTGCAAGAGGCCAGCAGCAAGAGTTCCCTTGCTCACACCATTTCCCGGATGCACCACCAAGTTGCGCGGTTTGTTGATGACCACGATATCATCATCTTCGTAAACGATGTTCAGCGGAATATCTTCGGGTTCAAGCGTCGAAGATTCCTTTTCGATCATCTTTTCGACGACAATCGTCATACCGGTTTCGACGCGGAAGTTCTTGGAGACCTTGCCTCCGCCCACCTTGACTTCGCCCGCATCAATCAGCTTTTGCACATCCGTGCGGGATACATTTTCCATAACGCCCGCAAGGAACTTGTCAAGACGCTCACCATTATGTTTTTCTTCTACGATGTAATTCATATTTAGTAGGAAGTAGGAAGTAAGAAGTAAGAAGTAGAACAGCTACTTTCTACCGTCTACTTCCGACTGATTGTTAGATTCTTTTTCTTCTTTTATTTGCTTGTGCAGCTTACGCAAGATCACGGGAGACAAGATCACAAGAGCAACACCGACGGTCACGAACGAATCCGCCACGTTGAACGTCGGAAAACGTGTCATGATAAAGTCTGGGAAATCGCAGTCGATAAAGTCCACAACCATCTGCATACGCATACGGTCAATGAAGTTTCCGACAGCACCGCCAAGAATCATCACAACACCCAAGCGGCTCAAGTAGTCGCGCTTGTCGATAGACTTGTAGAACCAGAAAAGGGCCACAGCGGCGACAATCGAAATCAACAAAAAGAACACCCAGGGCGGCAAGAACGGCATCAAGTCCTGCGGACGGCTACTAAATGCGGCACCCTTATTGAACACTAACTGGAAACGCAACAGTTCACCAATAACAGGAATCTTCTCGTAAGTTAAATTCCCGGCTTCATCGGTAAAACGCGACAGCGCCCACAGCTTCGTCAGCTGGTCCGAAACAATGCTAAAAATAACTACAGCCACATGAAACGGCCACTTATTATAGAACTTCGTATTATCTTGCATAAAAATCCTTTTTTATAGATTGCTTCGCCCCAGCGGGGCTCGCAATGACGATTTCAACCCTTAATTTTTGCGTAAGCGTTATCAATCCACTTGTCCGAATAGAAGTGCAGCGACGTTTCCTTGACGATCCGCTTCACCGTATCGCGCGTGATTTTCACCTTCTTGTCCGAAGAGAACACCGACACGCCATTTCCAATCAAGCTCAGATTCTCGGCAGCCATAAAGAGCGGCCAAAGGCAGAAGAGCCTCGTGCGCATCTTGATGTTCGGGATGAGTTTCGTGTAGGCAATCGCATCGTCCAGATGATGCCAAGCCTTTTCGACTAGTTCGGCCAGCACGGCACCGCATTTTTCGGGGTCAGCCCCCGTAGCAAACAATTCGCTCGGATGATTGAACCCATGACGCTTGCAAATTTCTTCGGGGATAAAGCACACGCGGCGTCCAGAATCTTCGACGCAGTCCTTCACGATGTTCGTCACCTGCAAGGCAAGTCCAAAGCTCACGTCGAGCTTCGAAAGTTCAGCCTCGCGTTCCGCACTGATAAAGCAGGTGTCCGCCGAGAAAAGCTTCGTCAAGAGCTTCCCGACAATGCCAGCCACATAGTAGCAGTATTCGTCCAGTTCGCCCACGTTCGCAAGCGTGAACCAGCCTGCCGAAAGCGCAGCTTCCTGACGGAGCGCAAACTTCGCCATGCCACCGCACATTTCAATCACCACGTCACACACCGGCTTCTGGTAAGTCTTAGGGAGAGACTTCAAAAGCGGAACCACAACTTCGGACTTGGCGCACAAATCCTTGTTCGGATCTTCGGAACCGCGCCACGATTCCGGGAGCGCTCCGACAAAAGCACGAATTTTTTCCGTTTCGAGATCACCCGTCTTGAACACGTCGGCAAACAAAGCCAGGACACGATCCTTTTCGCAAGCCTTCATGTCCGGGTCATCTTCGACCGTATCGGCAATGCGCAAATAAAGGTACGCAAGCAAAATACTGCGGTGCAACTTGCCTCGCAAAACCTGGATGTTCAGCGCAAACGTGCGAGACACTAGCTGCAAAATATCTTCGGCATATTTCCAAGCAGCCTTGCCTTCAAGCACCTTCTCGCCCACATCTAAAGAATCCAATTTATCGATCATACTTGCTCTACTTGGTCAATGGTCATTAGTCAATAGCCGTCAGACATGAGGTAAGGGCGATGCCCGATCGGTGTCGGGCATGACAAACAAAAACAAACTCATAACATTCCTGTTTACAATCCACTGTCTACTTCCTACCGCCTACTTCCTACTAAAAACTCTCGTCTGTAGCCCGAAGGGCGTTCTCTCGTCTTTCGTCTAATCAATACACCTCAAATAATTCCGGGGGAACTTTCTTGGATGCGGCCATCGCCTTTACATACTTCCAAAAGAGATTGTGGTTATCGGCATTGCGGAGCTTACGTGCGTAGCTCAAGCCGGCACGGTTCTTCACATTGCTTTCGTCCATCTTGATCCCCTTCAGGTCCACCTCGTAACGAACACGACGGTACTCCAGGTAAAAAGCCGACTGGAACAAATCCGTGAGCTTGGCACCCGTCCTACGAGCCATCAGGTTTGCAAGCGCCAAAAACAAAAAGACCGATAAATAACCGTAATTGGCATATTCCGTAAGCTTAGCCATTTTCAAAAGCCAGACGACCACCGCCGAAGATGCCAACGAAGCCAAAATCGAAAAAAGGATGTCGCAAAAATGCAAAAAATGCACTCGACCCGGGTGCTTTACAAACCCCTCGGACACGTAAGCCCATTTTTGGCCCCTATCTAGCTGTTTTTTCAAAAAAACGACGTAAGAAACATTCCTGAACCAAAAGAAGAGCCCGACCCAAAGAAATATGGGGACCCAAAATACGAATTCCATATGAATATTCAATTCCATCGTAGCAAAAAATAGAAATTTTGCAAAAAACAAAGAACCCGACCATCCATAAACGGGATCAAAACACGATTGTTAATTTCCATTTACATTTATTCATCTTTTTTTTCACTTAATTTTGGAAAAATCTATCAACATCCCGAGGAAATAGCTAAATTATATCGCCAAGTTGTTGATAGATTTACGAACCAATCGGATTGAGGATTGAAGATGCAAGTTGAATGGGAAAGGTGCTTGAACTACCTCCACGGAATGCTGTCGGATACAGTATTCAAGACATATTTCGCACAGACAAAACTTGTAAGCCAGACTCCAGGTCATGCAGTTATCGCGGTCCCTCCCGGACTCGATGTTAAAGTTTATTCCGCCTACAAGGACTTGATCCGTCTCGCATGGAAGGACGTTTCGCACGACGAAGCCCCCATCGAGTTCGAATTCCAGCCGCAGGACGTTTACCAGCCGCAGGCCAGCTCCTCCGAAAATTCCTTCCGTGAATTCGTGAAGCCCAGCGTTCCGCTTTCGGGCAGTTTCCGCTTCGAAAACTTCGTCCCCGGAGACAAGGCCCAGCTCGCCTTCAACGCTGCACTCGCCGTCGCCAGAAATCCGGACGGAACGCAGTACAACCCGTTATTCATTTACGGGTCTTCCGGTCTTGGTAAGACGCACTTGCTCCAGTCCATCGGCAACTACATTCTCGAAGAAGACCCGACAAAGCGCGTCATTTATCTCACTTCCGAAGATTTTTCGCAGCAGTACATGAAGTGCCTGCAAGAAAAGCGCATCACCGAAATGTCGGACTTCTACCGCAACGAAGTGGACATTCTCCTGATCGATGACATCCAGAACTGGACCGGCAAGTACGAAACCCAGAACGAATTTTTCTTGATCTTCAACGCACTCCATCAGGCAGGCAAGCAGATCGTGCTGACCTCCGATGCACCCGCCGCCGAAGTCAAGAACCTCTCCGACCGTCTCGTGAGCCGCTTCTCCTGGGGTTTAACGGTCGACATCCAGCCGCCTGACGTCGAAACGCGCGAAGCCATTCTCCACAAGAAGGCCGAAGAACGCCACCTCGAAATCAGCGACGAAGTCATCCGCTACCTCGCTGAAAACATCGCCAGCAACGTCCGTTGCCTCGAAAGCGCCATCATCAAGCTCACACTTCAGTCGAGCCTCATGAGCCACGACATCGACATGAACATCGCACAGAAGGTCGTCACCGAAATCGCCCCGACGCTCCGCCGCCGCGTAAGCCTTGACGCCGTACTCCATGCCGTATCGCAGCACTACGAAGTTCCCGAAACCAAGCTTATCGAACCGGGCCGTGGCACCAAGGAAATCTCCAAGGCACGCCAGGTCGCTATGTTCCTGATGCGCCAGCTCTCCCCCATCAGCTTGCAGAGCATCGGTTCCCGTTTTGGCGGCAAGGACCACTCCACCGTCGTTCACGCCATCAAGAGCGTGGAAAAAGAAATGAAGACCGATCCGAGCTTTGCCCGCCTTATCGAAAGCTTCAAGAACTCGATCCACGATTAAAACCAGGTCTTAATTTTTAGACTTTAGGGGCGATGGAACAATGCGATATTTTATAGCATTCGTTTTTTGCTCGTTCCTTTTCATAGCCTGCACCGAGACTAATCCTCCTTTTTCTGTAAACGAAGACGAAGGTCTCCACACCTTTATTTTAGGGGATAGTTCCGGGCAGCTTCTATACGGTAAACTCTATCTGGACTACCCGGCCGATTCATTCTTGACGGAGTTCGAAGTCGGTGACATCGTGACCGTAGCGATCGTCGGTTACGACACCCTCGAAATGCCCGTAGCCGTCTCTGTCAACGATGTTCCCATCGCTGGATTCGTGCTTTCCGCAACCACCGGTTCCAACAGACTCCAACTTGCCGCCCATTACGGCGATCTGGCAGAAATCCTGAAAATAGACGATGTAAAGACGCCCATAGAAGTCATCGTTACACTCAAGGAAAAAGGCGGTTACCAAACGGGTCTTGAAATTATGCGCAACTCCCAGTACTTGAGTTACTACATCGAAAGCTATCCGGAACTTTCAATCGAGGAATTCGCGAACTTCAGGGAAGTCCGCACCACAGGCATCAAGAAGGGCAAGCTTTATCGTTCATCCAGCCCCATCGACCGTTCTCTCGGACGCAATCTCTACGCCGACTCCCTCGCCAAGGATGCTGGGATAAACACATTCATCAACCTCGCCGATACAAAAAACGACACCGAATTCTACAAGGGTTTTGAAAGTTCCTACTACTCATCACAAAACACCATCTTTTTATCGTTGCCAGTAGAATTCTTTTCGACGCCATTCAAGGAAGGACTCGTCAAAGGGTTCCGCTACATAGGCGAACACGACAGTCCATACCTTGTACATTGCACCTATGGTATGGACCGCACCGGTTTTACGATTGCCGTTCTAGAAGCACTGATGGGCGCAAGCGCCGAAGAAATCCAGGCAGACTACGCCAAGACATTCAGCAACTACTACAACGTCGTTGAAGGCAAGCAAGTTCCCCTGAACGAACAACAAGTCGATTTTTTCAAGTCCGTCGTTCTAAGGAATCTGCGAGAAGTCTATCACGCCGAAGGGATCAACATCCCCGACACAGACAATGCGGACTGGGCAACGGCAACAGAAAAATACCTAGAAAAGCTAGGAATGACGCCGCAAGAAATCTTAAACTTAAAGAACAAATTAAAATAAAAAAAGCCTCGGATTTACCCGAGGCAATTTTGTTGCAATGTCATCCCGGCCACAGTGCCGGGGTCACCATACCGATTACAAGCAGTGAGCTCTCAAATCGTCGTCGCTAAGCGTGCTGAGGTATGCCGGCGGAACGTCGAGAACGGTGTAGCAACCGGTCTTGCCGTCCTGAGCCTTCATGCGGAGAGCAGCACGGGCGTAAGCCACGAGAACGCTCGTCGTGAATTCCGGGTTGGAATCGAGCTTGAGGCTGTATTCGATCACGTGCGTGTGTTCC
>JBGVAT010000202.1:0-8566 GCA_045224895.1 Fibrobacter sp. | reverse complement strand
GGGGCTCGCGCCTTGTCTCACTCGCCTCTAAGAAAAAATTGAATTCTAGAATTTTGTGCTTGCGCAAATTTTGAATTTTAAAACCCTGCAATTTTTTTGCAGGGTCTTTTGTTTCTAATGAAATTTTTTTGCAATGTCATCCCGGCTGGAGCCTGCCCCGGACGAGTTCCGGGGTGCCGGAATCGCCTTCTTGAAGAAACTGTTGTTCGCAATAGGTCTTGCTTTTTTTTATGCTGATTGTTATATTCTGTATAAACTATTAAAAATGGAATAATCTATGAAATGTAAAATTCTGTTTTTTTCTATTGCGGCTGTAATTGCGGCATGTGGCGATGATAGCAGCTCTACCACACGTCCTTCAGATAATGAATTGTCTTCCGCTGTCATTCTTAGTTCCTCTAGTGTCTCCCTGAGCGAAGTCGAAGGGTCTCTAACAGACATTCGCGACGGTCAAACTTATAAGACTATCACCATCGGTTCCCAGACATGGATGGCGCAAAACCTGAACTACAAAACAGCGGACAGTTACTGCTACGATGATAAGGCTTCAAATTGCTCCAAGTATGGTCGTCTTTATACATGGGCTGCGGCGATGGAGGCTTGCCCTAGCGGATGGCACTTGCCGTTAGATGATGAATTTAGACTTTTGTTCACTGCCGTCGGCGGTCGGTCTACAGCGGGATCAATGCTTAAATCGACTAGTGGCTGGTATAGGAATGGCAATGGAAAGGATGAATACTTGTTCTCGGCGTTGCCCGCTGGCAGTGGGGGCGGTAGATCGTTATACAGCGGCGAAGGCTACGAAGCGGACTTCTGGAGTTCTTCACTGAGGAACAGCGGCAACGCGTATCATATGTACTTACGCTACGACGACATCGCGGCGTACACGGGTAGCGTAAGCAAGGACTTTGGTTTTTCTGTTCGGTGTGTCAAAGACTAGCAATGAGGCGAGTTTATAGTCATCCCCGGCTTGACCGGGGATCTCCTGGAAACTCTCGTTAGCGCGAGGGTTCCTTTTTATTGCTGATTTGTGGACGATTCCGGCTTTTGTGGTGCGGTTTCGTCGTGTTCCTCGATTTTAGAGACCTTGGTGAACCAGTAGTCTTCGCTGTTGATTGAACTCATATTGCCGATGAGCTGGTCGAGGTCGAGATTCTTGATGTCGTCGTTTTCGTTTGGCATATGATGAATATAAAAATCATTTAAAAAGGAGGTTCCCGCTCGGAGGCGGGAATGACATTTAAAATGACCGCTTTTATATGATTTTTGTAGATTTGTAGTGTCTTTTGCAAAGGAGCTTTTATGTCGATTGCTGAATTTTCGAAGAAATTCCATGCGGATAAGCGTGGTAACTGTGCCATGGCTGTAGCTTATGGCTATGCACGAGCAACGGGCAAGTCCGAAGAAGAAGCGGTAAAGGCTGCCGAAATGTTCCGTACGTTTGGTGGCGGCAAGGCTCCGGATGGTTTGTGCGGTGCGCTCTATGCTGCAAAGACGATTCAGCCGGATCATGCCGAAGCGATCGAAGATGTCTTTAAGCGCGGGGCGCAGGGCTTTACCAAGTGCCAGGAAATCCGCCCGAACAAGATTATCCCGTGTAACCGTTGCGTGGAACTTGCCGGCGAGGCACTGGACTTTTTAGAGAAGTAGAACTTAGAACATTACTCTTCTCTCTAAGCTTTGCCAACTTCCTACTGTCTACTTCCTACTGTCTACTAATCTCACATTCAAGAGGTCGTCTTCCCAGGCGTCCTTTTGCTTGCGGAGTTTTTCGAGGGACTTGTCGTCGGCGAGGCTCTCGTCGCGGGTCTGCATCAGTTCGCGGTAGCTTTCGGCAAGTTCGCTTGCGTGCGGATAGTCCGGCGCAAGTTCTGCAAGAGCCTTTAAAATGGCGTTGTCGGAGTACAGGCGGGCGATGCCTTCGAGGGTGCGCTCGATGTATTTTTGTGTTTCGTTCCCGCGCTTGAATTCGGCTGCTTCCGTAAATTCAAGGGGCAAAATCCTGTCCATCCATTCGTTTTCGGCGGCGTAAAGCTCGTTGTCCTCGGCGATGGCGTCCTTGCGTTTGTGCAAATCCAACTGCGTCTGGAGGAAGGGACGGTAGCTTTCTGTATCGATTTTTAGCGAAGTGCGCTCGGCAAAATCCGAAAGATTCTTGAGATTGGCTTCGGATGGGCTGTTCAGGAGGCATTCCTTGAGGACTGCCAGCTGATCTTTGGGCGGAAGTCGCTTGAAAGATTCCGAACGGGTGCTGTTTGCGCGAATTCTTAGGCGTAAAATGCGCAACAACAGAAGCATCATGAGGACGAAAAATAATATTGACCAGTTCACGGGCGAAAAATAACTAATCTAATCTTTGTTGGTGCTGAAAATTTTGTGAATTTACTAATAATCGTGGGGCTGGCTCTCTCTATTTCTCAAAAAAAACTGTTTTTACATATATTTTGCAATACCAAGCAACCCTATTTAAAATGATTTGGTTTATATTTAGGTGGAATTGTTGTAACCTATTATTAGGTGGAGATTGGAATATATGAAGATGAATAAGTGGGTCCTTCTGGGTGCGCTCGCTTGTGGTTTTACTGTAGCTGTGGGTCAAGCCGCTGCTCAGGAAGTCCGTACGCTCGATATTGTTATTCGTGATTTTCAGCCGACTCATTCGGACTTTGAAAACTTTTCAGAAGAATCTGTAGAACATATTAATGAGATCTACAATTACAGGACCGCTACCGGTGCCGAAATGAAGTATTTTGGTTACGATTTGGATTGGTACAATGCTGCTGCATACCATAATACTTGCGGTACTGAAGGTACTTTCAACAAATTTGGTGTGGGTGCCCAGATTGGTACTGATGGCATCCCGATGCAAATCAACCCGTATTTGCCCGAGTACTTGCAGTATACTTCTTTCACTAATGAAGTCTTGAAGTATGGTGAATGTGATGGTCAAATCAACGGATTGACCTATCGTGGCTATATGAACGCGCAAAGCGATGTGAGTGGTTTCAAGTGCCCGAATGGCAAGACGGCTTGGGCTAATCCGGTTATCTATACGCCGGGCATGGTGGGCAAGTATTTGACTTTCACCCAGTTTAGCGCTACTGGCGCTCCAGACATGTACGAAGGCGTTGTCATCTCCAAGGCGAACGAACGTTGCGATAACCAGAATTTTGTTCAGTGGTTTGCCGATGTTCCGGGTGTGAACAAGCATATCAATACGACCATGGATATCCCTAAGGATCCGAACGGTTCCAAATACTTCATTTACGACTATAACTACAATAACGGTGGTTATTCTCCGCTTGATAGTATCAATCCCGACACTAAAGAATGGGTGATGAACAAGCCCTGCAATCCTAAAATGCAGCCGAACGAGGTTTGCGATCAGTACGAACCGCAGACGCTTTCGATTTTCTGCCCGCCCTATGATTATCAGTACAACAAAAACCAGGCTGACTATCGTGGACAGCCTACATACGATCTCTGCACGGAATGGCTGAACCAGGGTGGTCCGCGTGCAATGAATTCCAACAATTCTGGTCATAGCGCCGCTTGGCAGGCCGCTGTTGCCTATAAGACCCAGAAGGGCAGCACCTTGGGTTTCCAGCACCTCCGCAACTATGCGTTTACCATGATGGGTTATGCAAGCTTCAAGTACAAGTCCTCTAACCAGGTGGATGCGCTTGGAAATGCCGCGCACGAAGTCTTCGAATTCGCCGGTGACGACGACATGTGGATTTTTGTGGATGGTGTTCTTGTCGTGGACTTGGGTGGTACCCACTTGGCCGCTCCGGGTAAGGTCGATATCGAAATGCTCGCCCGTAACAACCATGGTTGCCATGCGGGTGAACCTCTTGCCAATCATACGAACTGCAAGGGCGCTTCTGATGGCACTGGCTGGGCTGATGAAACTTGGCATCATTTGCACTTCTTCTATGCTGACCGCCAGTCCGATGGCTCTAACATTTACATTCGTACCTCTCTTGCCGAACTTGCACCGTCTCGCTATGGTCAGCCGCGCGTGAGCAGCGTTACGGTTAAGGTTGACGAAAACGGTAATGCCAACAACAGCATGTTCATGAACGTTCCGCTGGCCGATTCTACCTTGAACTACATTAGGACTTATGGCAAGGACGTGCCGACGATGATCGTGTTGCGTGAAGTGACTGATGTAAATGGTGTGAAGCAGACGGTCGTGCTCGGCTACTATGTGGAGTCGATTGAAGGTCCGTATGACAAGGGCGCCGATGGTCTGATGTACCAGTTTACTGGTAAAGTTAAACTTCTTGATGGTACTGTGCTTGATGGTGGCCTTTTGGGCGATGACCGCATTGCATTTAACGTGCCGTGGAGCCAGGGCCTTGATGATGACGGTAACACCGATGGCATTTTCACTAAGGATGAATGGTCTCAGTTGATGTCTTGGTCTAAGAAGATGTTCAGGACTGACGCGGCTGGTCAATTGGTGCCTATTTATATTGCTTCTTCGACGAACAAGATCGTGGAAGGCTTTGATGAAAAGGATAAGTGGGGCAAGATCACCTATACGGCTAAGGCTGTTACGCCTGTTGTGCCTGGTGACTTGGCTTATGACCGTCCGGATTTTGTGGACCAGGCTGAAAAGCTCACGAATATCGCTGGTAGCGGTACGATCCCGGTCGATATGACGGCAGACCTCGTTTTGACTCCGGTCCCGGCAGTGAGTGGCTTTGACCCGTTGAAGTGGGCTACGGATAGTGCCAAGGTGCTGATGCAGTCCGGTACAGAAAACAGCACGGTCGTGACGAACGGTGTCGTGTATGGTGCTTCTGAAACTACTGGCGGTGCCGCTAATTCGACGCTTTGCTATAACGATGGCTTGGCCGCAAAGTCTGGTTCTAGCAGTAATGAATCCTGCGCCAGCTGGTCCTTCTCGACGACGCAGCCGTTCCATGTGAACATCCGCGTGTTTGACCATTTGGGCCACTTTGTGAACCAGTACAGCAAGCACGTGACGGGTGAAGAATTCAAGAACGCCTTGATGGGCGTGAAGAGTTCTGGAACTGCAGCCGGTACGCCAGTTTCTAGCTGCGGCGACACTCCGTTGTATGGCTCGACGGGTGCTATGCTTGCCACGATCAAGATGTATCCGGTGACGGACAAGGGCCGTTTGCTTGCAACGGGTCCGTACATCTACCAGATGACGGTCGTGAAGGAAGATTTCTCTTACTGCTATATGAGCCAGGGCAACAATCCGACGGTTATGACGATGCCGTTCCAGCGTACGACGGAAACGTACAGACGCGGTTACCGTAGAACGGCTGTCAAGAAGTAAGAATCCTCATCATAGGAGAGATTGAGACCACCCCGCAGCGGACGCTGTGGGGTGCGTTTTTTTGTGCGTGGGGATCGTGTAAGGCGGCCCCGGCACGGGGTCCGGGGTGACAGCGGGTGGGGAGCGTGTAAGGTGGCCCCGGCACAGAGGCCGGGGTGACATTAGGGGGATGCTATTCGGCGAGGAGCGCGAAGGGTTCGGCATCCTTGATGCGGACGCGGAGCGTTGTTCCCGCAGGGAACGAACCCTGGAGCGCGACGGGGCGGTAGGCTTCGTTGCGGGCGATGGTCGTGCCGGCACGGTAGCCCTGCTTTTCGGTGACGACCGTGCATTGGTCACCGACCCATTCGCGGTTGTTCTCGAGCGCAATTTTTTGGAACGCTTCGGCGAGAATGGCGGAACGTTCGTGCTTGACGGGGTCGGGGATGGCGGCCGTGGATTCGAGACGGGCGGCTACGGTGCCGGGACGTGCGACGAAACGCGTGATGTTGCAGACGGTCGGGCGTGTCGCCTTGAGAAGTTCGAGGGTGTCGTTGAAGTCTTCGGCCGTCTCTCCGGGGAAGCCGACGATCAGGTCGGTGCTGAGCGTAAAACGGTTGAATCGTTCCGTGAAGTCCTTTGCTAGCGTGGCATAGTCTTCGACGGAGTGGCGGCGGTTCATCGCCTTGAGTGTGCGTTCGCTCCCGCTCTGCACCGGGATGTGGATGAACTTGTAGACGCGCTCGTCTGTGAAACAGTCGAGCAGCGCTTCTTTGTAGCTGATGACGTGGCGCGGGTTTCCCATGCCGAGGCGGATGCGGTAGCGGCCGTTCACGTGCGTGAGGATCTTTTGCGTGAGGCGGGCGAGGTTCGTGCCGATGTCAAAGCCGTAGCAGGCGCAGTCTTGCCCGGTCAGCTGGATTTCGAGGCAACCGTCGTCGACGAGGGCCTGGACCTGGTCGACGATGGTGTTCGCGTTAAAGCTGTGGAGGCGTCCTTTGACGAGGTGCGTGCTGCAAAAAGCGCAGGCGTCGAGGCAGCCTTCTTCGATGTTCACGATGCCGACGAATGGCGATTCGCGGAGGACGTTCTTGTGGCGGGCAAGGGTCTCGTCGCTTTTATTGCGAGTACGGTCTTGTATCGCATTACCCGAATCAAAAATAAATAGCGGGTCTTTTTCGAGGTCCGCAAGCGTTTTGAATTGCACGTGTGGGACGGCTCGAACAGCTTCTTCGCGGAAGTCCTTGGGGGCGCAGCCCGTGATGAAAATGGGAACGTTCGGGTAGGCGTTTGCTGCTTTGCGCAGGAGCTTCATGGCGCCGGAGTTTCCTTTGACCGTACAGACGTTCAGGTAGAACGCTTCGGGGGCGTTTGCGGCGTTCCCGTTTGCTGCGGGTTCCGGGAACGTGAAGGAGACTTCGCTTTTTTGGGATAGGATTCGCGCTATTTTTTCGCCGTCGCCGAAGTTTGCCGCGCATCCTTGGCTAAGTACGACGATCATCTTTCAAATTTTTCCAGCGTGATGCCGGGGTAATAGTGCGTTAAAATTTGTATGTAACTCTGGCCGGCCTGTGCGCGTGCGCGGGCTCCCATTTGGCAGAGTCCGACGCCGTGGCCGAAGCCTTTGCCTTTGAGGATCCACTGGTTTCCGCTCTTGTGGATGCGGAAAAAGCTGGAGGGGAGTATCGTGCCGCCGCGCTTGAACAGCCAGCGGATTTTGTCGGCCTTGGCGGTGAACTTTCCGTTGTTCGTGGTGACTTCGAGCGTGTGGATGCGGCCGCTCTTGAGCGTGTCCAGAATGCTGATGGAATGGATGCTCGAAAAGCTCGGAACGTTTGCCTTGGCTTCCTTGGCGTTTATCTGGAACAGGTCGCGGAGTTCGTCTTCGGTAAATTCGCGGACCCATTCGGAGTAGTTCGATTCGCGGCACCAGGGCGTTCCGTCGGGGCGCAAGTCGGGCTTGTTCTTGAGATAGGGGTGGTCGGGGCGTCCCCAGGTGGCGACGCCTTCGGTTTCGCCTCCGCAGGTCGAGTGGTAATAGGCGGTGATGAATTCTCCGTTGTAGGTCATCACGACGCCCTGGGTTTCGCGGACGGCTTTGTCTGTAAGTTCGGTGGTGCCTTGTAGACCCTTGTAGACCTGGTCGCGGGTGTCGGCGTAGATGTCGAATCCTTGTGCGGTGCGGCTGCCGTAGTGCTTGTAGGCGTAGGTGCGTGCGGCGACGGCTTGCGCCTTGAGCGCTTCGAACTTGGATTCGTCGAGCTTGCCGATTTCGTAGGGAACGACGCCTCGCAGGTAATCTTCCATGTCGATGACGTTGATGGCGTTTACCTTGTTCCCGTTGGCGGAGAGGGTGAATTCTCCCTTGTAGCAGGCTTTATTGAGCCCCGCCTTGTCTGTTGCGATGGCGATGCAGCCGTTGGATTCCTTGAATGTGCGGCGGTCTATAGTCTGCTGGCGCCTTCCCTTGGTCTTGATTTTGAGTTTACCCTTGGAGGCCGTGATGTGCAGTTCTTCGTTCTTGTCGCGGACGAGAACGCTTGGGACTCCGATGAATACGCCCACCTGGAGCGGTCGGTTCAAGTCAAGGGAAATCTTTTGAGGGACGATGGACTGCTCGGATACACTGTGAGCTTCGATGGGGGCGTAGTCAGCACTGCTGGCCGCACAGGATGGGGTCGCAAGAGTGAATGCCGCCAGTGAGGCGCATGCAGAGAATATCCGGAGCAGGCCCATGGACCTTATTTCTTTTTGAGCTTCGCTTGTGTTTCTTTGGCCATCTTGCGGAGCTTGGACTGGTTCATCGTGCGGTCCGATGTCGAGATCTTGTCGACAAAGAGGTCGCCGTTGAGGTGGT
The DNA here is from genome assembly GCA_045224895.1 of Fibrobacter sp. Classification (GTDB taxonomy): domain Bacteria; phylum Fibrobacterota; class Fibrobacteria; order Fibrobacterales; family Fibrobacteraceae; genus Fibrobacter. Next base: position 416 of record JBGVAT010000202.1, on the reverse strand, counting down.
CGCATTCGTGCTGGATGCAGCGGGCGAACAGACCTTCGCAGTTGTGGATCTCCTGGGCTTCGCCGTTGACGTCAAAGAAACGCACTACGACGCGGTCCGGACGGACGACGTTGCAGAAAATGTCCGGGAGCGAGAGGCAGCCTTCGTCGTAGTCGACGGGCTTGGCATCCGGTTCGGCTTCCCATTCGGGATTGAACATAATGTACGGACGTGGTTCTTCTTCGCCTGGAATGGCGGTGTCGATGACGACAAGACGGATGTTCTTTCCAATCTGCGGAGCGGCAAGGCCGCAGCCCGGAGCGTCGTACATGGTTTCGAGCATGTCCTTTGCGAGCTGGCGGAGTTCCGGCGTGATTTCGGTGATGGGTTCGCACTTTTTGCGAAGCACCGGGTCACCGTAAATTCTGATGGGGAGA
>JBGVAT010000201.1:0-8153 GCA_045224895.1 Fibrobacter sp. | reverse complement strand
ACCGGCAAGTACGAAACCAAGGCAAACCACCAGGCTCTCAAGGGCAAGACTCTCGTCGTGATGGCATCGAACATCGGTTACGACGTGCAGGGCGGCCAGTTTGATATCATGATTCCGGGCGGCGGTTTCGGTGCTTTCAATGGTTGCAGCCAGATGGGCTGGAACATCCCGAGCAACTCCACAACTTACGGCGGTCTCCTCTCCGACTGCGAAAAGGAAGTCGGATACAACGGCGACCTCTTGACCAAGCGCAAGCAGTGCCTCACCGAAAAGTGCAACAGCGCATTTGCAAGCGACACCCAGGCCAAGGAAGGATGCCTCTTCCTCGCCACATGGATGGAAGCTGCAGGCAACCCGAACCACACTTATAAAGAAGTGGAATGCCCGTCTGCTTTGAAGGCCCAATTCTAATCAGAAACGCCATTCGTTAAAAATTGAGAAGCACCCTGCGAAGGGTGCTTCTTTTTTTTGCTAGAACTTTTTTTTGCTAGAACTGTTCCAACAATCGAATTCGTTCAGGCGTATCCGGGTGCGTGCTGAAAATAATGTTCGCCTTCGCCACCCAGCCCTTGAGACCCATGTCGTTATCGTCTTCTTCGTCCGGATGGATAATGTATAGCTGTGCGATATCGCTCCGCTGAACACTGGAGAGCCCCGGATCATTCGAAATCTTCCTCAACGCCGAAGCAAGCGCAAGCGGATCCCCGCACAGTTCGGCACCGCCCGCATCGGCAACGTACTCACGCTTGCGGGAAATGGCAAGGCGAGTCAGTGAACTGAAGAAATAGCCGATCGACGCCCAGACCAGAAGGACAAGCAAGAAGATGATAATGCCTCCCCCGCCACCCTTGCGGCTGGACCTGCGAGGAGCACGGGAAATTCCGCTGAGCAGCTTGAAGATGACATTCACCATCATGGAGAAAATGCCGACAAACACGACACATACGATCATGAGGCGGGTATCACGGTTCTTGATATGCGTAAGCTCGTGACCCACGACTGCCGAAAGCTCCGCATCGTCAAGCTTGTCTATGATTCCCGTCGTAAGCGTTATCGTGTAAGAATTGATGTCTATGCCGCTTGCAAAAGCGTTCAGGCTCGGATCCTGGACAATATTGATCCTGGGCATCTCGATACCGCCTGCAATGCAGAGGTTCTCGACAATGTTATAGACGCGGACGTTTTCCTTGCGTTCCAGCGGGCGCGCGTGAGTCGCATGACGGATGATCGACGTGTTGGCAAAATACGCAATGACAAACCAGAGCGCCGTCATCGTAAGCGTAAAAGGCATAGCGTCAAAAAAGTATTCCCAGATGACCGACCAATGGAATGTCGTTGCCTGCAAACCTGGAGGGCACACGCCGTCCCAGCAAAAGTAGCCGATCCAGTCCAACACCATAATAGCGCCAAGAACCATTCCCAGAAGGAGAAGCGGGAACATCAAAAGCAAGATCACCGTGTTGCGGTTATTACGCCAAATCTGAGTCTGGATACCAACGTAACGCATAGGCAGTAGGAAGTTAGAAGTAAGAAGTAGACAGAGAAAAATGCGCCATAGGCGCTAGTTAAACGCGCGACACCAGTCGCGCCATTATTTTACTGCTTACTGTCTACTGACAACTCGTCAAAACTTCACCTCAGGTGCTTTTTCGAGTGTAGCCCTGCCTTCGGTCGCCTCGTACATAGCGGCGCGGCTAAAGTGGAACATCCCCGCAATGATGTTGCTCGGGAATGTATCGCAAGCGTTGTTGAATTCACGCGTCGTCGAATTGAAGAAGCGGCGGGCGGCAGCAAGCTTGTTTTCGATGTCCGAGAGTTCCGTCTGCAACTGCAAAAAGTTCTGGTTCGCCTTGAGTTCCGGATAAGCTTCGAGCGATACACGCAAACCGGCAAGCGCACCGGAAAGGGCCTTGTCAGCAGCCACCTTCTCGTCGATGGTCGTTGCGTTCATGGCGGCGGCACGGGCGGCAGTCACCTTTTCGAGGACATCCTTTTCGTGAGAGGCATAGCCCTTGACCGTCGAAACCAGCTGCGGCACGAGATCAAAGCGCTGCTTGAGCTGCACGTCGATGTTCGCAAATGCATTTTCGCGATTGTTGCGGAGCTTCACGAGTCCATTGTACATGGAAATGAAGCATAAGATCAAAATGACTGCTACAGCAATAACAATAACGGTTGTCATAACTTCTCCTTTCTTTTCTTTAAAGATAATATATAAAAAACAAGTCCACGGAACCGAGCCCATGGACTTTCTACTTACTTTGCAGTGCAAACGTGCTTTTTACTTTCCTTTATTATTTTCAGTGCGAACATCTTCAGGAGTCGGCTTGGTGTCTTCGAGCAGGCGGTCAGCCCATTCCATCCAGAACGAACAACGTTCACCCTCGAGCTTCATCTTCGCAAACTTCACCGGCTCCGTCTCGATGGCAAGCGTCACGACGGATTCCTTGTAAGCCTGCGGGAGTCCGGCCACGTGCGACATACGCTGCTTGAGTTCGGCAACGGTAGCATCCAATATATCGACTTCAAAACGCCTTTCGATGTAACGGCGGACAATAAAGCCAAGCGACATGAAGTAATCGCCCTGGTTACCTTCGGCAAGGTAATTCTTGTTGCGCAAATTCTTGAGGGCAAGTACCGCTTCTTCGTACGGCGGGAGCTGCGGAGCTTCGCCACGCTTTGCAAATTTCTTGTGCAGGAACCATCCGAGGAACACGAGCAGGGCCACGCCAAGCACAGCGAGCATTACATAAAGCCACTGCGGGAGTCTCGGATCGCTCAGCGGATCTTCTGCTTCGAGAATGTCAGTCTCTTCGCCAGTCGTGCGGTTAGAAACCTTGACGGCGACCGGATCTGTGTGCGTCTTGACAGTATCCGTGCCAACAATGGCGTTCACTTCTTGCGGGGCAATCAAAAAGTCGCCACTCACAAATGTATTGAGCGTTGCAAGCCAGGTGAACTTCGCCGTGCCTTTAGGCATGCCCTCGGTGATTTTTTCGTTCTTCATTTCCTTGACTTCAAAGCTGCCAAGGTTACCGACAAAGCTCGGCAAGTCCACGATGGCGTTCTCAGGCGCCGTAACCTGGATTTCATAATTGAACTTGTCACCGATAAAGACCTGTGCGTTATCGACATTCGCCTTGACCGTCAAGTCAAACGCATTGGCATAAGCAACTAAAAGTACCGCAAGCGAAAAAAAGAGTTTGAAACTTTTCAATGAAACAAAACGGGACATTCTAAACCTCAAAAGGGAATATACAAAAAATGAAACCGCAAAGTAACAGGAGATGCCCAATCAAACAACCCTGGATCCCCTCACTTTGTTCGAGGATGACTTGTCCTACTTCCTACTACCTTTTTCAGCATTCTCTGGCTGCGCAGCGCAACAGTCGGGTGTTCCCTGTAAATTGAGGCGAAAAGTTTTGAATACGGGATCTCGCATACGGCCAGCTGCTGCATCGCACTCTTGGCAGCCTGTTTCCCCAGCTTCTTAAACGCATAGGCATCGGCTTCGTATTCCTGATTCCAGCAATACCAATTGAAAAAGTACTTGAACGGAATCGCCACCAAATGGAGCCACAGCACCGCCTCAAAAAAACTTGCATTCCAGCGAATAACCATCGCCGCCAGGAACCACACGGCAACCATCAGAAACGCAATCTTTACCAGGTTCCGCAAAATCGAATGATGCAAGGCAGCGTGTCCTTCTTCGTGCTTTTCTACAAACAAACTATTTTCAGGATCGCAACGGTTCTCGGGCAACGGCACAATATCATTGAGCAACGGTATAACGCGCATCACCGACAGCAAACCGCCACGAAGTTGCGAAAGGCGCCTTTCGCGAATTTCAATCACCACACGGACGGCAACTTCTATACAAAGTAAAACTATCAGTAGCATAACCCAAACGCAACTTTAAGCAAAGCTCTTGACCATTACATTCAGGCGCTTGACAGCTTCTTCAAAGCGGGACTTTTCCCACTCCATGAATCCCTTGTCTACAGGATGAGCCGCATCGTAGTCATCAAAGATTCGGCGGCCGCGTTCGTTATCGCGGTCAAGTCCGTGACTCACGTTCTCGAACCATTCCCTGCCAAGCTGCCTGTAACGCTTGACGAGTTCTTCCATCGTCTCGGGCAGCGTGACCAGTCTTGCAATTTCTTTGTTCGTATCGGTAAGGAGCTTGCGCAGTTCACGCGGCGACAGCTTCGAAAGCGATTCGTCGCCTTCGACCAGCGAAATCATCAAGTCAAGCACGTAGCGTTCCATATATTCGCCATACGTCTTGATGGCTTCCTGGCGAACACGTTCACGCATGAAGTTTTCACCAAGACCGTCAATATCGTTACGCGTGTAGAAGTCCTTGACCTTATCCACCTGCAAACGAATGTAAGCATCGAACACAAGGCGTGCCGTTTCGGAATTGTATATCGAGTAGAACGAAGCGGGCACAAGACCCTTGCCGCGAATATTGTACTTGTAGGCATTGCGGTCAAGCGCATACGCATTTTTAGCATAGTTCCAGCCCGGCACGATTTCGTTCAAGCGCGGGGCTACGCCCACCAACTGCGGATCTCCCGGACGGATAAGAGAGAACGGGAACTTGAGGCGCTGTGGCAAAGTCGTAAGTCCGCTTGCGATCAATGTGAACGGAGACTCGCGGAAATTCGACGGGAACTTGATGTTCACACCAAGGCCAAAGAACATCCCCTGTCCCGGCATGACTTCCTGGTCGGGCATACGGCCGGTGTGGTTGCTCCCCACGTTCGCGCCATAACCCAAGTTGCCACAGCCTTCCGGCCAGAGGGCCGCAATCAAAAGCGAGTGGTGATGCATCTGCGTCATCGGTCCCATATAGGAACTGTTCACCTCGCCTTCTTCGATGTGGCAGCACGGTGCAATGATGGAAGACTTGACTATGGCCTTGCTCCCCACCTTGCAGCGGCTCATCAGCATGGAACTCTGGACTTCTGCACCGGTGTGGACAGTCACGCCCATCTGCAAGTTCGTGTTTTCGATGATCACGGAATCGTAGACGTGACTCGATTCCTCGAGCGAACTCATAATGATGGAATTGCGAACCTTTGCAGCACCTTCGATGCGGGCATGCGGGCCAATCCAGCTATTGCGGATAATGTTCGTATTCGAAACGACAGCGCCCTTCCCCACAATTCCAAACGGAAGCGCAAGCTCCGAACGGTAGCTTTCGAGCATCTCGTCAAAGGAGGCCTGGACATTCTGTTCCGGCTTGTGGAACAACTGCAAATCGATAAGTTCCATCGTGATTTCCGGGAACACGCGCACTTCGCGTCCACCCATTTCGTTACCGACGTTGATGGTGGAACCCACCATATAATTGATCTTGCCACTACTGACAAGCGAACCGACATTCTGCACGACGGCACTGCTGCGTACAAGCACATTGCTAAGCATCGAGACCTTGTAAATCAAGGCATTCTCGATAATGCAGTTGTGAACCATGCAATCGTAAATACCGGTAGCGACAGAAACATCTCCCGGTAAAAGGAGCGTTCCAAAAAACTTCGGGAGTCTCACATCGCCCAAAAAACTGGAGCGGAAAATTCTATTCGGATTAAAATCGGCCTCGACCAGCACCTTGGACCAGTCGTCACAGCTGTTCCCGTTTTTCTCGAGAATCTGGATTTCGGACACCGTCATCGGACGGTACTTGCTAGTCAAGGATTTGATGACTTTAAAATTTTCAACCGAAGTAGCCAAAACACTGCTCTTCAGCGCTTTTTTCAATTTTAACAATCGCTGCATAGGTAAAAAATAGACTAAATTAGGGGCAATGATGAAGGAATACCTCTTCAACTTAATAAAAAAACATCAATACAATATCTCCATTTATACAGAAGATATTTTTGAAAGACGTTGTCAGGAAGAAATTATCCGCAGCGATGAGGATAATAGTTCCTTCGTGTACATAGAATTTGACTTTGAATCCATCGACAAGATTCTTGGAAACTCTTCCAACTCGCTCCAGTTCTGGAACATCTTCTTGGAAACCATTTCCAAGAACAGGCGCGGAAGCGACATCCTCGGATTCCTGGAACACGAAAGCGGACTTGGACTCCTGCTTCTTGATTCGAAGATTTCGGGCTGGAACCGCGTCGCAGGCCGCTTGATCCAGACCGCCTCCAATCACGGATTCAACCTTGTAGACCTCGTACTCGAAAAGAATGTAAGGCCCATCGTTTATCCGGCTTGCATCCAGGACATCAAGGCCCAAGAAACAGAAAAGCAGGCACAATGAAAGTCCTAGTCATCGGCTCCGTCTATCCGCGTTTTCAAGAAGACGCCGAAGTCCCATGGTTGCGCACTTCAGTTGCCCACCTCAAAAAAGCGGGAGTCGAAATCCAGGTTTTGGCGCCCTCGTACAAGGGACTCAAGAGCCATGACATTGACGGAACGCACGTCAACCGTTTCCGTTACGCACCTACGAACTGGGAAATCCTCACGCACGAAGAAGGCGCCCCGAGCAAGATGGCTTCCAGGCCGTGGTTGCAGCTGCTCGCCATTCCTTACATCATCAATGGATTTTTCCAGTGCATCAGGATTTGCCGCAAATGGCGCCCGGACGTGATCCACGCCCACTGGCCGTTCCCGCACGCCTACATTGCACTTGGCGCCGCAAAGCTTTTTAAAATTCCGCTGGTATTGAATTTTCACGGTGCAGAACTTTTGCTGATCCGCAAAAAGAAGTGGGTCAAGCCGCTACTGAAGTTCGCCATCGGGCAGGCACAAGCGGTCTTTGCAAACTCGAGCTTCACCGCTTCTAAAATCAAGGCGATCCGCAACGTGGATGTGGAATGGAGCCCGTACGGAACTACGTTAGAAGTAGACAGTAGGAAGTCGGAAGTAGGAAGTACACCGCATCCAGTGAACGGCAAGTTCAAGATTCTCTTTGTCGGGCGCCATATCGAACGCAAGGGCATCACGTACCTCATCGAAGCCGCAAAATACCTACCCGCAGACAAGTTCGAAATCCGCATCGTCGGTGTCGGCGACTTGACTGAACAGCTCAAGCAGCAAGCGGAAGCAGTAGGAAGTAGGAAGTTAGAAGTAGGAAGTGAAAGCCCTGCATCGATCATCTTTACGGGCAAGCTCTCGCCTGAAGATCTCGCGAACGAATACAAGACTGCAAACGTCTTTACGCTCCCCGCCATCGTCGACAGCAAGGGCGATACCGAAGGTCTCGGCGTCGTCCTCATCGAAGCGATGGAACTCGGCCTGCCGATTGTCGCAAGCAATGTCGGCGGCATCCCGGACGTCGTTGTCGACGGCGAATCAGGAATCCTCGTTCAGGAAAAAGATCCAGTTGCACTCGCAAATGCCTTCAAGCGTCTCGCTGGCGACCCGGCACTAACCGAAAAACTTCTCGCCGGCGCCCGCAAGCGCATCAGCGAATGCTTCACCTGGAACGGAATCATCGAACGCCAGATTGAAGTCTATAAAAAAGTGGTTAGTGATTAGTGGTTAGTAAACAGTCATCCTCGACCAAGCGTAGCGCGGAAGGGGATCCAGAGAATTAGAAATTACCAGAATTTAGCGAATAAAAAAACCGCGAATCATCGCGGCATTTTTTTTGGTGCATCGAACACCTGGAATAATTACTTTATTTTAAATCCAGCCTTTTCGAAGGCGAGCTTGTTTTCTGGATTCTTCATGGCCACATTCGTAATCCAGTCGTACTCGGCAATGCCACCCTGCAAACCGGCACGTGCGCAAAGCTGGTCACGTGCAACGTTATAGGCATTGAGAATCTGGACCTTTTCAAAATCCTTTGCGTTGTCGATTCGTTCGGACCAACGGACGCCAAGTTCAATAAGACCGTTGCTGGCTTTGGCATAAACGTTAGCCTTTTCGACAGTGATGATGGATTTTGCGGGAGCCGTAAAAGGAAGGACGGAAACAACCGGCTGTGACTTTGGCAGCGTGACCTGCTGGCTCGTGGCCTTCACTTCGGTATTGCCGGAGTCACAGGCAACAAAAAAAGAGGCGATTGCCAAAATTGAAATTACTAGAATTTTTTTTGACATGCTCGCCTCTTTTTTTTGTAATAGCGGTTCAGGGATTTGAACCCCGGACCAATGGATTATGATTCCAGTGCTCTACCGCTGAGCTAAACC
>JBGVAT010000200.1:0-11878 GCA_045224895.1 Fibrobacter sp. | reverse complement strand
CTCGCCATTGTCGATAAGATCGGTTACCCGGTTCTCGTGCGCCCGAGCTTCGTTCTCGGTGGCCGCGGCATGGTGATTGTCTACAAGGAAAAGTACCTCCGCAAGTTCGTGGAAGAAGCTGCCGCCATTGGCGAAGGCAAGCCGATCCTCATCGACCGCTTCCTCGAAGACGCAACCGAACTCGATGTGGACTGCATCAGCGACGGCAAGCACACCGTTATCGGTGCTATCATGGAACACGTGGAACCCGCAGGCATCCACTCCGGTGACTCCGCTAGCGTTATCCCGCCGATGACACTCTCCAAGGAAATTCAGGACAAGGTCCGTGAATTCGCCAAGGAATTCGCCAAGGAACTCCATGTCGTTGGTCTCATGAACATGCAGCTCGCCGTCAAGGATGGCGAACTCTACATGATCGAAGTAAACCCGCGTGCATCCCGTACGGTTCCGTTCGTCTCCAAGTCCATCGGCGTTCCGCTTGCAAGCTATGCAACTCGCTGCATGACCGGCGAAACACTCGAACAGATCGGCTTCACCGAAGAAGTCCGCGTGCCTTACGTGAGCGTCAAGGAAGCTGTGTTCCCGTTCGTCAAGTTCCCGGGCGTCGACATCACGCTTTCTCCGGAAATGAAGTCCACCGGTGAAGTCATGAGCCTCGATCGCGACCGCGGCCTAGCTTACCTCAAGAGCCAGCTGGCATCGGGCAACAAGGTCCCAAGCCAGGGCAACATCTTCGTATCGCTCAAGGACGAAGACAAGCAAAAGGCCGTGCCGCTCATCAAGCGCCTCGTGGATATGGGCTACCAGATCTACGCAACGCGCGGCACCTCCACCATGCTCTACAACGAAGGCATCAAGACCCGCGCCGTGTTCCGCATCTCCCGTGGCCGCCCGAACCTCCTCGACCTTATCCACGATAAGGAAGTGCAGTGGATCGTGAACACCACCGAAACAGGCGCAGAAGCCATGGTCGACGAAATCCAGATGCGTTCCAAGGCCGTCGTCTCGGGCATTCCTATCACGACGACCATCGCCGCCCTCACCTCTACTGTGGAAGGCCTCATGGACAAGCACGACTTCGGCCGCTTCGAAGTCTGCAGTCTCCAAGAGTACCACCGCCACGTGAAGAAGTAAGCGAGGTTGGAAGAGGGGAAAGCGTGGGACTAAAGTCCCAACTGCTCGGCTCGATCATACCAGCCCGCTAGCGGTCTGTCGCGATACTCGCCTTGTGCAGTTGTCCCCTCGCTTCAGCCCCGTCCCACCCTTAGTGTCAAGCCCGCCTCCGAGCGGGCTTCTCCTATTTTATACCCATCCCAGCCGGGTCTTCCGCTACCCCTTCTAGCGGGCTTCAGTCGCCAGCCCGCAACACCTGGCTTAGATGCCTGAAATCAATTTCCTAAAGCAGCATAAGAAACTTCATATCCATATTCTGTTAATTTCGTTATAATCGAAACAATATCTTTAAGCAAAATCTTTTTATCAGCAACAAATACAATTTTATTCCTATCAAGTTTATTTTCAAGTTCTTTTCTTGAACGAATGTCTTCTAAAAAATTATATAGTTCAATCTCTTTTCCAAATGTATAAGTTTTTCCACCTCCAATAATACCTAACTCATTTAAGGAAATAACATAATTTAAGGAATCATTGTGTAAAAAAGCAGACAAAGAAAGCTCCATATATTTTTCAGCACACTCAATTTCTTCACGCTTGTCTTTTATAAACGCATCGGATGATTTATAAGTTTCATCTAAGAGTTGCAACAATCTCTTTACAGATTTAAATTTTTTGCATCCCCTATCATTCCCTTCCGGTAAATAAATTCTAAAAGGGGTTTTAAACATATCCCCTACAACATATTGAATAGATGTACACCCGGAAAAAGCCGCCGTTGCAACGATTTTATAAAAAACATCATAAGAAAAGTTCTCTGCCAAATGGATATGGAGAGCGCATTCGCTCTTTTTTCGACTTAATGATTTCAAACTTTGGTCTATTGGTTTTATAAGCAAATTATCAACTTGAATAACGTCATCAAAGGTTTTACCAATAACATTGCCGTTTATTGAATATTCTTTAGCGTTGACATCAATAACAGAAACCATATCAGAAGAAGTCATAAAAGCATCTTCTTCCCCACAACTAGTTAATAAAATTAAGAAGGATAAAGCAATTAAAAATTTTTTCATCGATAAAATTCCATAATAAAATGAGATGTACAAAAAAAAATAATTCTCATTTGTTCTTATAATGCGTCCGTAGATGCACCTTCAGGATTTCTTCATTCTTTTCATCGCTCCACTTGCCTGATTCCCATAGAGCATCCATATCGTTTTCAACCTTTTTAGAAAACTCATCCTTGCCCATTTCAGAATGGACAATTTCAGCGTTGTCGTCCAATTTCATAAAGGAGTACATCATACTGCTTAATAGCAATATAACATCTTTTGTTTATCCCGCGGTTACTTGCTACCTTGACATTAAATACAGACTCGCACCAACAGCAATGCCATGCAGATAGGCTTCCAATGATATTTTTTCATCACATTCCTTATCTTTTTTTAAATACTTATTCATAGCTTTAAATTTTTTACATGAATAAGAACGTTCATCATTAGACTCTATACATGAATTTTCACTATCAAGATAATCATATAAATTAGGACATTCCGCAATATACACAAAACTAGCACCAACTAATTTATCTGTATCATGATCAATATTACATGAACAAAGAAAAATGGTAATCAAAGTCAAAACAATCTTTCTCATTTTTCGCACCCTCTTGCTCAGTGTTGTCTACGAGCAGCGTTTCTGTTCCAGAAAATCCCCTAAAGATTGACATTGAAGGTTCAGGTAAGCAAACTACTCTAATTCAATATTTCAATGGAAATATAACATCTAACAACACCCCTATACTAAAACAAGCCTCTATTTTTGTATAAAAAGGGACATATTTAAGAGCGAAGTACGTTTTTTTACAAATAAAAAAGCAAGGCCGTATTGCATTTCGAATTAAATGCCCAAACATATTCGACACCACAGGAACTTTGGGATGAATTGAGCATCTAACAAAAAGTCGCCCCTCGCAGAGCGACCATTATTCTATCTCAACACCATTCTCTGCGTTTTAGCATTGCCGTGTTTGACCATATAAACGCCGCGGCTTAAGCCTGCACTTGCCATAGTGCTGCGGAGTTCGACAACATCTCCAGCCTGAAATTCGCCGATAAATGCTCCGATTGGGCTAAACACTTTATATGTACTTTGGGGCTTTTGCGGTACAAAACGCTTCCCGAAGGCAATTGATGCTGTAGAATCTTTGGGCGGCTCTACCTTTGGCTCTTGCCACAGAATGAATTCGACTGTCGTTGCACTGCGGGCAGGGACGCTATAGCTGCACTTTGTGTCATCGACCTTAACTTCGCTTCCTTCCTTGAGGTTGCTATTGTCGTCAGTGACGTAAGGCTTGAAGCTTCCAATTTTTGTGTTTCCGAAGTCAAAGTCTGCCTTGAATTCCTCGTTCTTGGAATTGAGAATGACGACTGCGATTTTCGTCTTCAGGGAATCGCGGTAGGCGGTGATTTTTACATCTCTTTCGGGATTCTTGGGAGCGTCGATTCTCCTTGCGCCGGGTCGTGCAAAGCGGCTGTAATTCCCCATGATCCAGAGTCGCTTGGTGGGTTCCAAGTTGTCGGGGTTACCTTGTCCTTGCGGCCAAAGGGCTCCGTTGCCACAGCTGGGTTCGCTGCAGGAATAAATCCACCAGAAATGCCAAGCATTCATATTCGAAATTGTAAGGGCATCGTGGATCATGTTAGCAACGCGAAGAGCGCTTCCCATGCCAACGTCTTCCCTGTTGCTTCCGAGATCGTAGACTTCGGTTTCCCAGAATTCCTTGCCAGCCTCGTGAATTTCGGGGTAAGCAGCCGGGTCTCCGCCATATTCGTGCGTTCCAAAAATGTCCGTGTATTTCAATGCGGCGGGGTTGTTGAAGAAGGCTTTTTTGTAATTAGGGAATCCGTACCAGTTGATGGCTTCGGTGCCAATGATTTTAATGCCCGTAGTATCGAGGGTAGGGCCAAGGTAGTCGCCGACCCAACGAGCCAATTCATCAGGTTCATAGTGGTTATCGCCGGTGCCGTCGGGCTCATTTTGCGAAGAAACAGCATACAAGTTCACGCCAGCCTTTCGCATATCCTGCGTAAACTTTAAGATAGTGTTGGCCCAGTCCTGGGCGTGGTTGAAATCCAGGTGTTTTTTGTCGCCATCGTAATTGACGGTGTATTTGGAAGTCCATGGGGCAGCCCAAACTTTGACGCCGTATTCACTTGCCTTTTTTGCGATACTCGTTTCGGAGGTGGTGCCATCCGGAGCGATGCGGATGCGGTGCAGCGTAAGCCCAGCGCCGCTGGTGGAGTCCCAAAGGAAGACGGCGTTCTTGTCGGTGATGGACCCGGCCCATGCCGAAGCAGCACCAAAGCCGCTGATGCGCTGGTATTCTTTGTCCATATCAACATTTATCGTTGCAGCACTGGCAAGGGTACCCAAAAATGCGATGGAACCCGCAAAAAGAGAAAATCCCTTAATTGAAACCGTCATAAAGCCTCCTTTCAACCTTACTTACTTTAAAGTAAGTTGAAAAATTCACTTTATATAAGGCTAAAGTTCACTTTGTTTTGATAAAATGACAATGGCTTTATGGCGTTATTTCCAATTTTAGCAATCACAATCCCGCAGCATCACATTGAGTTCAGGGTGTCTAGAATTCAACTTATCGACCAAGTCCTGAAACGCTTTTCCGTGTACAGTCTCATATTTGAATGCGTTGCCAGATCCATTTTCCGTCGAAAATGAATACAGATAATAATGGCACATTTCATGCACCATGGTGTTGCGGTATTTCCGGTAATCAAATTCGAAACGACGGCTGAATACGATGCTTAAACGGCTAGGGATAAAACAGGCCAAATAGCTAGAACCAAAGTCCATTTCAAAACTCAAATGGCCTACATCCAGAGCGCCTTCAAAATACAGTTCATTATAGCGCTCACAGGTTTTCCGCATAAAGTCCGGCGTCATCAAGACCGGATCGTGTTCGCGGTAACCAAATTCATTTATTTCTTCATTCGTTTCTTTTCCTAGCCACTCGTTTGAAGCAATCAGACTTTTGTCTGTCGGGATACTCCCCTGCGCGGCGCGAATTCGCTCAACTTCTTTCTTGAACAGATTCTTGATTTCATCAGGACTGATTTCCAAATCCTGCGTTCCGGATAGCGACTTGTCTGCGAATGTATTAAAGACCTGCTTCTTGAATTTGAGCAGGGTGTTGATTTTTTCGTCAATCGAATCAAGCATCAAGAGCCTATACACCAGCACGTTTCGAACCTGTCCCATTCGGTATGCACGCGAGATTGCCTGCATTTCGGCGCTCGGCTTCAGCTGCGGTTCACACAAAATCACCACATTGGCCGCCTGTATGTTCAAGCCTAGCCCACCCGCATTGATTTGCAGCGGAAGAACAGTCCCGGCAGGAGATTTTTCAAACACATCTATAATTTCTTGCCTGCGGCCAACGGCCACCGCCCCCGTAATCGGTTCCATACAAGATTCATCCAAATACGCACAAACTTTCTTGATCGTTTCCAGGAAAAATGAAAAGACGAGAACTTTACGGTTTTCAAATTTTGCCTGTCGTACAATCTCTTTAATCCGCTTCAGCTTTCCAGATTCTTCAAAATCGTCGACATTAAAAGAAACCCGGCGCATCGTCATAAATTCTTCTTTAACAGCCGCTTCTTCGTATGCCGCCATCTCGGCTTCGCCGCCTTCAATCCACGATTCTTCTTCGATGAGTTCCGGCAATTCCTTCAACACATCTTCGCGCTTTCGCCGGTAGTAAATCGGAGCAATCATCTGCATAAATTCCTGGCTGGTACTTTCTTTGGCAAAGCCCATCGCCATCGCCGCAATTTTTGGGCGGAGGATCTGCAACAAGAAGAGCATTTCTTTCGTGCGATTTTCGAGAGCCGTACCCGTCATCAGCAGCAACCGATTAGCGCGCTTGCATATTTTGCGAACACTTACAGTGCGCTGGCTCCCCGGATTCTTGATGTAATGGGCTTCATCCACAACAACCATCGAAATCGAATCATTTTCAGATAGTTCCAGCTGTCTAGATGTCTCATAAGTCGTAACAGCGATTCCACCATTCTTTTTCCACGCGTCAAAATAAATAAACTTGTCCGGTCCGTGGATTTTTACGGCAGGGATATCACAAAGCTTCTGGATTTCGCGCATCCAGTTCACCAAAATACTCGCCGGGCAAATGACCATAAAATGGGTTTCACCCAAATTTTTCAAAGTCACAAGCGACGCGATTGCTTCGACCGTTTTGCCGAGACCCATTTCGTCCCCCAGCAAGACTCGCCCCTGGTGCAAAATAAATTTCACGCCGAGAACTTGATAGTGGCGCAGCTGCGTCTTTAGACCATCTAAATTAGTCCGCTCGTCAAGAATCTCCTTCGGCAATTCCGACGAAGAGGTTTCTTCATTGCCCAATGCGTAAGGGCAAATCCTTTCCAAATCGGTAAAGAACGGTATCGGCGATTGAGAGAACTTCGCCCACGCCTGCGACGGCGCGGTCGCCATTAGCGCATGCAATTCAGAAAGCAAAGATGATGAACTGCGCCAAAAATCGCTTTCATAAATTTCATTCAGCGAATTGAAACGGGCCTTAGCCTCCTTATTAAAGAAGAGCGTCGCCACATACCTGAACGAATTCGCATAGGGGCGCAAGGCATTGATATGTTCATTTACAAGCGCTTCGTTCTCTTTCAAAAGCTCTTGGCATTTTCGAACAAGCGGAAGTCCTTGGTGATAAACGTATAGCACCCGGACAAGCTCAGACGCTTCCGGCGTTTTCTCATCAACATTCAGCTTCACGTTGACGGATTTTCGCGTTTTTTCGTAAAGATCCCCCACATACTCGACGATTTTCTTTGCATCAGCCGCAGGGACTGCAAACGCATTAACCAAGACACTTTCGGAGACGCCCACCAAATCGGAAACATTCGTGGCCTTTCTTTGAGTCAAGCTCAGCAAAGTTTCCGGCTCAAGGTCCAACCGTCCAAGAAATACGCCCTCAAGTTTTTTCTTGATGAGGGATTTCAACACCGCATCGGCGCATTCCTTAACAGCCGCTTCCGCATTGGATGTAAAATCCGAAAAAGACCTTAAATCGGCCAATCGTTTTTCAAATTCCCCAATAAAAAAGCGGATATTCTTTAGCGAAAACTTTTGCATGATCCTCAAATATAACCAAATTATATACTAGATTTAATGTCCTATGGATAAGTTGACATATCAAAAAATCGGACCTATTCTAATCATTATCGCCGCAAGCTTTTGGGGATGCATGGGCATTTTCGTCCGGAAGCTTGCCGAATTCGGCTTCAGCGCCATCCAGATCGTGTCCATAAGAATTACGCTTGCCGCTCTGTTCTTTTCCTTGATTTTGCTCATCAAGAACAGCGCTGGTTTCAAAATTTCCCTGCGGGACATTCCGCTATTCCTAGGGCTTGGCATCGGGAGCATTTTGCTCTTTACGGTCTGCTATTTTTCGGCCATCACGATTATGCCACTTTCTACGGCGGCAATACTCCTGTACACTTCGCCCATCTGGATTATGCTGATGTCGGCGGTACTCTTCCACGAAAAGATAAACAGCCAAAAGGTCATCGCACTTGCCTTGGCGTTTACCGGCTGCGTCCTAGTTTCGGGCTTTTCCGGCGACGGAATTACCGCAAAGGGACTGTTGTTCGGTCTTGGCTCCAGCATTGGCTACGGACTTTACAGCATTTTAGGTACAGTCGCGTTACGCAAGTATTCGCCCTACACCGTTACCACATACACATTCTTGATTGCCGCCATCGGATCCTGGTTCATTAACCATCCTGCCGATATGTTATCCAAATTTTCCAGCGCATCGGACTTTAACGGACTCGTTCTATTGAGCTTACTCACGGCACTACTCACGGCCGTAATTCCGTTCCTTCTGTACACGCTCGGGCTGCGCAACGTAGAAGCAAGCAAGGCTGGCATCCTCGCGACAGTCGAACCCATGGTCGCAACAATTGTCGGCATCACCTATTTCTCCGAAGCTTTGACTCTGCTCTCTGGAATCGGCATATTCCTCATCCTTTCGGCAGTCATCATCTTGAACAAGCGATAAATCCACGGAAAGGTTTTACATATAGCAACAGCCTGTTTCTTGCTTTTATATAACCGCATAGGTATATTTGGAACATCGATAAAGGAGATTATATGACAGTTTCTGAAGTCCTCAAAAGCATTAGAGAAAAGCACAACCTTACCCAGGAACAGTTTGCAGAAAAAATGAACATCACCCGACAGGCCGTCAGCCGTTGGGAAACCGGAGAAACACAGCCTAACACCGAAATGCTCAAGGCTCTTTCTAAAGAATTCAATGTTTCCATCAACACTTTGCTCGGAGCCCCGCGCCAGCTCTTTTGCCAATGCTGCGGAATGCCGCTTGGCGATGACGCCATGATCAGCCGCGAACTGGACGGCAGCTTCAACGAAGATTACTGCAAATGGTGCTACACCGACGGAAAGTTCGCCTACACCTCCAAAGACTCGCTGCTCGACTTTTTGATCTCGCACATGCCGAATCCCGAAAACAAGAGCGAAGACGAGAGACGCAAATACTTTGACTCGTTCCTTTCGCAACTCAAGCACTGGAAACAATAAATTTTTAACTTAGACTAGAAATGAGACCGAAAAAAAGGTCTCTTTTTTTATAGAAAATCCAAAACAGATACACTTGATACACCGAATATACATAAAAGTACTTTGAAACGTTGGTTGTACCTCCAAACTAACTTATCTTTATGTCCAGTGAGATAGGATGCACGGTCGGTGTATGGGATTTTTTACCGATTTCTCTTTGGAGGCATAATGAATATCAAGAAAACGGCAGTCAAGAACGCTCTCGTCGTAGCAGCTGCAGCGACCGCCCTCGCAACCAACGTTAGCGCAAAGGATTTTAGCGGCGCAGAACTCTACACGTTAGAAGAAGTTCAGTACGGCAAGTTTGAAGCCCGTATGAAGATGGCCGCCGCTTCGGGAACAGTAAGCTCCATGTTCCTTTACCAGAACGGCTCCGAAATCGCCGATGGAAGGCCCTGGGTAGAAGTGGACATCGAAGTTCTCGGCAAGAATCCGGGCAGCTTCCAGTCCAACATCATTACCGGCAAGGCTGGCGCACAGCAGACAAGCGAAAAGCACCATGCAGTAAGCCCCGCCGCCGATCAGGCATTCCACACTTACGGTCTCGAATGGACTCCGAATTATGTCCGTTGGACTGTCGACGGCAAGGAAGTCCGCAAGACGGAAGGCGGCCAGGTTTCCAGCCTCACGGGAACACAAGGACTCCGTTTCAACCTTTGGTCGTCTGAAAGCGCCGCTTGGGTCGGCCAGTTCGACGAATCCAAGCTTCCGCTTTTCCAGTTCATCAACTGGGTCAAGGTTTACAAGTACACGCCGGGCCAGGGCGAAGGCGGCAGCGACTTTACGCTCGACTGGACCGACAATTTCGACACATTCGATGGTTCCCGCTGGGGCAAGGGTGACTGGACATTCGACGGCAACCGTGTCGATCTCACCGACAAGAACATTTACTCCAGAGACGGCATGTTGATTCTCGCCCTCACCCGCAAAGGTCAGGAAAGCTTCAACGGCCAGGTTCCCAAGGATGATGAAACGCTTCCGGAATCTTCGAGCAGCGCACCTGCTTCTTCCAGCAGCGTTCCGGCAAGTTCCTCTAGCATCCCGGCTTCTTCGAGCAGCGTAGAATCATCCAGCAGCCAGGAAATCATTCCTCCGGCTAGCTCCTCCAGCGAATCTGTCGGAATCCACGGCATACGTACGACTCCGACGGTGAACAAGGAACACCGCGGTTACGTGAACGCCAAGGGAGCCAAGGTTTCTCCGAACGGTCACAAGCGTTACCGTGTCAACTTTGAATACTAAGTTTCATCGTTCACAACAATCAATTCTCCTCCTAAACAAAAAAGACCGTGTGGCATTTAGCCACGCGGTTTTTTGATTTTATGGGATAAAGAAAAAAATCAAAGAATTATGCTTTTTTTTAATTTTTGACACAAAACTGTCAATTTTCTTTTTGTATTTTTGAAACCGAAAATTCAAAAAATAAAATAGGATAATACAATGGCTTATTTGAATAAGGTTATGCTCATCGGTAATATTGGCAAGGATCCTGAAGTTCGCGTCAATCCCAACGGTGGACGCAAGCGTGTTTCTTTTTCTCTTGCAACTTCTCGCCGTTATCGCGATAACAATGGCGAACAGAAGGAACAGACCGACTGGCACAACATCATCGGCTGGGGAAAAATTGCAGACATCGTCGAACAGCTCGGCATCCGCAAGGGTATGAGCCTCTATGTCGAAGGTTCGCTCACCAACCGCAGCTGGACCGACCAGACAAGTGGCCAAAAGCGTTACACGACTGAAATCAACATGGACACCTTCCAGCTTCTCACTCCGCGTGGTCAGGGCGGCGCTCCGGCAGCCGGCGGCTTCCAGGCAAACAGCTACCAGTCCAACAGCTTTAACGGTCAGCAGAACAGCGCTCCGGCATACGACGCTGGCATGGCCGAAGAAGACGTCGATCTTCCGTTCTAATCCAAGACTTTTCGAATGACTCAAGGAATTGCAGAATTAACGCTCATCTATGCGCTGCCGTTAGGAATCTCGTTCGTAACGTTATTCACTATGGCCGCGTCTTCGGAGCGTAATACGAAGATTGTAGGAGTCATCATCTCGACACTTACCATTGTCGTAGACTGCCTATTCTTCTTCGTTCAGAACACCGTCATCACGTTAGACGTTGGTGGCGGAATTCTGCTGTCGTTCTTGTTGCTATTCCTGTTCGGTCTGCTTTGCCTAGTCCAAAGCGAGGAATGGTCCACCAGAGTATCGTTCCTCCTATTTGCAATGTGCATGCTGATCGGCCTTATCGGAACGGCTTGCTACGAACGTCCTAGCCTGGTCTTTACATCATCGTACTCTGTTTCCGAAAAGATTTCTCCGAGCAACAAGTACGAAAACATTCCGTCTTTCGACAAAGCGGATATCGAAAACAACGACCAGGGTTCCGCAAAAGTTCAGGCGAAATCGAACCGCGACGAATCCAGCGATGACGACGAAGAGGTCGAACTGGCGCCCGAAGTAATGAACCGACTCGAGACGTATGCAGACAAAGCAGACGCAGTCATCGACAAGATGTACAACATTATGCGTACAATCGATGCATTCGAGCCGATGGAGCAGAACGTGAGCGAGATGACTCGCGAAAGCCGCAGCCAGCAGGCGCTTGCCATCAACAGCAAGGCATCGACCTTGAACCGCAGGGCGATTGGACTGTTCCACCCGCTCCAGGCAAGGGAAGCCCATACAGAACTGGTTCAAGCGTCCGAGACCATCCGCAGTGCATCACATGAACTTTATGCGTACTGTCTTCTGGAAGACCCGGCAGAACAAGCTAAAAAGTTCACCCAGGCACACGAGATGTTGGCGATAGCGAAAAAGCATATCGAACAGTTTAACAAGATTATTGAAAATTTAACGAACAATCAACCTCAACAATAAGTAAAAAACAAAGGTTAAATCTATGATTCGTAACGTAGCGATCATGGGCGCCACGGGCGCAGTAGGTCAGGAACTCCTCAAGATTCTTGAACAACGTAACTTCCCGCTTCAGAACTTGAAGCTTCTCGCTTCCGAACGCAGCGTCGGCCGCGAATATGAATTCAAGGGCGAAAAGCTCAAAGTCGAA
>JBGVAT010000199.1:0-6120 GCA_045224895.1 Fibrobacter sp. | reverse complement strand
AGGACGTAATGATATTCGGCTTTTCTGCCTCATTACCCATAGGAGTTACCTCATAAAATTCGCGCCTAAAGATAGAAATTTAATAGTCGGAAGTAAGAAGTAGGAAGTAAGAAGTAAGCGGAAGAAGCTTTAGGAAAAAGCCGTTTTTCACATCAGACTCACCCATTTTTTAAATGCAATAAAAAAGTAAGAAGTTGACAGTAGGACAAATGCGTAGGTCGAGAGTCGCGGCCACGCTTGCTTGGACATGACCGAGGCCAACATTTGGCACTAGAACGAAGCGAAAGTGCAAGTAAGCTATTGGAACTCGACTCAGTCATCCTCGGCACTGTTATCCAGAAGCCGTCATCCTCGACCATCAGGGAGGGGATCCAGGAGCCCAATCAATGTAAGAAAAATGTAATTTCATCAATTCCGTTAAATATCACATTTCGAGTATTTTCTCAAAAAATGTTCTCATCTTAGTTCTCATAAATATTATATTAAGACCGTGGAAAACTATATAGACATCTACCAATTTACGCACTTCCGCAAATATCTGGAAGAATACCAGGCCGCCCGTGTACAGTCCGACCCGGAATTCACGCGTACCGGAATTTGCAACATGCTAGGTCTCCCCAAGACCCGTAGCTACTTTGCCGACGTTCTCAGAGGAAAAAAAGTCAGCCCCCGCATGACGGCAAAGTTCATCGAAGTTCTTGGTCTCAACAAGAAAGCCGCAAAATATTTTGAAACCATGGTCAAGCTCGATCAGGCAAAGACCGAATCTGCCCGCAGCGCCGCCATGGAAGAACTTTTGCACCTGCACCCCAATCCACAGCATATCCTCGATTCGAACACTTATGAGTACTACAACCACTGGTACCATAGTGCAATGTTTGCTATTCTTGATGCTATGGATATTACTGATGACTTAACGCCAGTGCAAAAGAGGATTTTCCCGAAGGTCCCTCTCGGAAAGCTCAAGGACTCGCTTGCGCTTCTCGAAAAGCTCGGACTCGCCCGCAAGAACGAGGCGGGGTTCTGGAAGCCGACCAAGGAATCCATCTCCAGCGGTCCATACAACAACGCCGAATTGGTCAAGCAGTACCAGCTGCAGTGTTTTGAACTTTCCAAGCAAGCCCTCATCACGCGTCCCAAGATGCCGACGGTCATGAGCACGCTCACGTTCAGCATTTCGAACACCGCCTACAAGAAACTTGAAACAGAACTCCAGGAATTCAAGGCCAAGGCAAGGCGCATCATCAGTGAAGACAACGAAAAGGCAAGTGGGGTTTACCAGATGAACCTGCACCTGTTCTCTAACCTCGATCCGGAGGGCAGAGCATGATGCGTTCCAAGACTTTAAAAATCGCAGGATATGCCGCCATCGCGACAACACTCTTTACCTCCTGCGGTGACGAAAACCACGCCGGCGTCCTTACCGAAACGGAATCCGGCACGACCATCGCAAGCGTCGTCATCGACGGAAACGGTTCCCCTGTCGTAAGCGCAAGGGTAAGCCTGCTTTCGTCAAACCACGTCGCCGCCCGTATGGCACCCATCAAGACCGCCACCACGGACGAAGACGGCAAGTACACCATCGACAGCATCGCTGCCGGTGACTACGCCTTGCAGATCAGCAATACCGAAAAGACGCAGTCCGCCTACCAGACGCTCACGGTCGAAGAAAACAAGACCGACTTGCAGACGCTCAACGTCCCCGAAGCAAAGCTTGAAGAGAACGCAAGCCTTGAACTCGACCTCAGCACGTACGATCTCGACAAGGGCGACACACTCTGCATCACGGGTACGCTCATCTGCTCCGGCGTCAGCGAAAGCGACATCAAGGCAGGAGCAATCACACTCAAAGAAATCCCGCCCGCAGAATTCACGAACATCACGCTCATCAAGGGCTCCAGTCGCGACACTTCGACGCGAAACGTCAAGTGGGACTTTGTTCCCGGCGAAAAGCTCGAAGTCTCTTCGACTATAGTCACAGTCACCGTGCCGGAAGAAGCCCTGACCGCAGCTAAAAAGCTCAACGGCAACAAGACTCTCGATTCTGTGATCGTTCCGGTTTC
The DNA here is from genome assembly GCA_045224895.1 of Fibrobacter sp. Lineage (GTDB taxonomy): Bacteria > Fibrobacterota > Fibrobacteria > Fibrobacterales > Fibrobacteraceae > Fibrobacter. Next base: position 4,057 of record JBGVAT010000199.1, on the reverse strand, counting down.
GCTCAGCACAGACATCAAGAACCCGGTTCTCTTGAACAAGGACGGCGACACGCTTGCGCTCTACAAGGTTTCTGGCAACGATGACGGTTACATGACCGTCATCCCGAATCTCGATGTAGGTACATACAAGTTCACAGTCGCTTCTAGCGATTCGCTCCTCCGTCCGATGCAAGTTGCCAAGGCTTACGCCGAGACAGAAGCGGACTTGAGCGTCTCCGAAAACGGCTACAACGACAATATCAACGGTTACAGCAACAGTTTTGGCATCAGTTTCTGGATTCAAAAAGATGGAAGTACGATCGAAAACATCGACTCCATTTTCCTCAAGTCCCAAGAAAAGAACGATGTCATCTACCGTATGAGAACCGGTGATGATCACGAAGAGCTCTGCGCCAACTTCTATAAGAGACACTCTACCGACACGACATACAAAGATGGCTTTTTTGTTATCAAGGATTCGTTCTGCCATAAGGTTCTAGACGGCAAGCGCCACCATATTGCGATGTTTGTCAAGCTGAACCACCTCGTCATCGCCGTAGACGGAAAGATTGTCGAAGATAGCAATATGCAAAATGCCTTCATCAACTTCCCAGGATTCACCGTCGGAAAACACAAGCTCGAAGACTTGACCGTTTTCTCGCTCGGCCCGAACTCCATCGCGCAAGCAGATGACGAGGGCTGGGAACGCCTCCACGCCTGGCTCTCCGCATTCTACATAATGCAGAAGTAAAAGCAGACGAGAGACGAAAGATGTCATGCCCCGCTCCGACGGGGCATCTCCTTTTTTAGGTCCCACCCTCAACGTCATCCCAGCCTCTTTGTCACCCCGGATTTATTCCGGGGCGGGATCACCTTTTTTCTGCGCAACCCACTGTCGACCAACAACTATTTTTATATATTCCCTCCTATGAAAGTTCTCGTTCACGATAGAGGCGTCTGCCTAGAATGCGCCGGATGCGTCGGAGTATGCCCAAAGATGGCACTCGACATGTACGGTCTAGATTTGCAAATCGATCACGACAAATGCATCAAATGCGGACTCTGCACAAGAGCCTGCCCTGCTGGCGCCCTCAAAATTCAGGAGATGAACGATGTTCTGTAATCAGGAATACGATGTCGTAGTCATTGGCGCCGGTCCCGGCGGAAGTGTTGCCGCCAGGAATCTCGCCCGCGAAGGCCACAAAGTTCTCTTCCTCGAAAAACGTGAGAAGATCGGCTACCCCGTGCGTTGCGGCGAAGCAAGCACCAAGCTTTCGGACTTGCAGACTTACGGCCCCATCGACGAGAGCTGCATAGAATCAATCATCAACGGGCTCTACATTTACGGTCCGAACGGCGTGAACATCGACCTCGCGCAAGAAGGCACGGGCATCATGCTCAACCGCGAAAAGTTCGACCCGTGGCTCGCCCACCTCGCCGAAAATGACGGCGCCGAACTCGTCACAAAAGCCCGCGCCGAATACGTCGGAACCGTCGAAAAAGGCATGCGCACCGTCCGCATCAAGCTCGGCGAAGGCGCCGGCGAATCAACCGAAGAAGTCCGCGCCAAGATGGTCATCGCGGCAGACGGCGTTGAAAGCCGCATCGGGCGCCAAGTCGGCATCGACTGCCTCCAAAAGCCAGGATTCACCTGCACGGGAGTCGACATCCAGGTACAGGGTCTCCTCACTAAGCCGGACTATCTCACATTCTGGCAAGGTCACGACTTTATCAACGACGGTTACATCTGGAGTTTCCCGAAAGTCAAATCCAACGTCACGAACTTCGGCGCCGGATTCTTGATTTCGAACAATCACGACAGAAACATCCTCGACGTCACAATGGAATGGCTCTACAAGCTCTTCCCGGGTGCAAAAATCAACCACGTCGTCGGTGGCGTCATTCCAGTTTCTAGCGTCCTCAAAGATTATACGTTGGACAACTTCGCCCTCGTGGGCGATGCCGCCCATCACACGAACCCGCTTACTGGAGGCGGCATCGCATCTGCGATGCGCGCTGGTCGCTTCTGCGCCCAGACCGTCCACGAGGGCCTCGAATGCGGCGACCTGAGCAGACAATTCCTCAAGACGTACGAAAAGCGCTGCTACGATTACTTCGGACGCATGCACGACTTTGAGTACAAGTTCCGCAGGTTCCTCCTGAACGTCAACAAGGAAGAACAGACGGAACTCTACCAAGTACTCCAGAACTTCGCAAAGCACGGCTGCAAAAAGCGCGCCTTCTTGCAAACGCCCGTTTCCTCCGCAAAAATGCTCTACAAGTTCTTGAAGTTCAAGTAGTCCGCGCGCATCCGCACACTTATCCCGCAAGAATGTCACCCCGGACTCGTTCCGGGGTCGCCTTTTTTTATACAAAACAAAAAAAATCCCGCAGCACTCGCCACGGGATTCTCGAAAAGATTCGTCTAATTAAAGATCAACAACTTCAGTCCAGCCGAACGGATCTTCAGCTTCACCGAACTGGATTGCAGTGTACTTGTTGAAAAGTTCCGTGCAAACCGGACCCGGATTCACGCCGTCACCGTAAGTGAATTCCTTGCCAGCGACCGGATCCACAATCTTCTTGATCGGGGTAATCACGGCAGCCGTACCGCATTCAGCCGTTTCGCTGAATTCAGCAAGTTCTTCGAACGGAACCTGGCGACGTTCCACAGTGTAGCCGAGGTATTCAGCCAACTGCTGCAAGCTCTTGTTCGTAATGGACGGCAAGATGGATTCGGACTTCGGAGTCACGTAGGTCTTGCCCTTGATGCCGAAGAAGTTTGCCGGACCGCATTCGTCGATATACTTCTTTTCCTTAGCATCGAGGTAAATCGTGCTGGAGTAACCGAGCTTCTTGGCTTCAGCAAGAGACTGGAGGCTAGCAGCGTAGTTGCCACCGACCTTCACCGTACCCGTACCCTGCGGAGCAGCGCGGTCGTAGTTGCGGCTGATCATCATGTCCACCGGCTTGAACCCGTCCTTGAAGTACGGACCCACCGGGCAAACAAACATCATGAGCAAGTATTCGTCAGCCGGCTTCACACCCACTTCAGCGCTCATACCAATGAGGAGCGGACGGATGTAGAGCGTAGCACCGTAGCCATAAGGCGGAACAAAACGCTTGTTCAGCTTCACGACAGTGTGAACCATTTCGCGGAAAAGTTCAACCGGCGGAACAGCCATCAAAATACGGTTAGCCGTATTCTGCATACGCTTAGCGTTTTCATCGACGCGGAAAATACGGACCTTGCCGTCCTTGCCCGTGTAAGCCTTGAGGCCTTCAAAACCTTCCTGGCCGTAATGCAAGCAAGTAGCGGCCATGTGGATGCTGATGTCCTTGGAAGAAGATACTTCAATCTTGCCCCATTCACCATTGCGGTAGTAGCAGCGGACATTGTAATCGGTATCAGTATAACCGAAGGGGAGAGTCTTCCAATCGACATTTTTCAAATCAACTTGCATAGTATTAACCTTTTTTGCAAATGTGCATATTTAAAGGTATCATTCGGTACCGCTTGAAAAATACAATTATAAACGCCCTTTTGGCATCCCTTGTACAAAAAATTTGCAAAAAAATGCACCCTATTACAAAGGGGGAAGCCTCCCCCTCGCTTCAGCCATTGCCCTTAGGGCAAGTCTTACGCTACCCCTTCGAGCGGGCTTCAGACGCCAGCCCGCAACGCCCGGCTTCAAGGTCCCGTTCTATAGTTTCAAACAAATCTTTCTGGCGTACAACTTTACCCTTTGCAATTTCGGCTTCGCTCTGAGCAAAAAGCGTTAAAAGCATCTTGCATAAAACCTCCACAAACTACGTTCATCATGAAAATACTCTCCAGCAACATCAAAAGCAAGAGATCTATTTATTGAGAATCTGAACAAAAACTAGAAATGACACTCATTGACATTTCTATTTTTTATATTTGAAAAAGTATGAGAAAAAATCAAAAGATCGTCAAAGATTTAACCGCAATTAGCTTATTTTCGGGAGCAGGAGGCTTAGATGTCGGCTTTGAATTAGCCGGATTCAACTCCGTTTTTGCAAACGAATTTGACCATGACGCAGCAGAAGCATGGCG
>JBGVAT010000198.1:0-5694 GCA_045224895.1 Fibrobacter sp. | reverse complement strand
GACTCGAACCTGGAGCCTTTTGGTTCGTAGCCAAACGCTCTATCCAGTTGGGCTACATCCGCGTTTTGTTTTGTTGTCTTCTCTCGTCGACGGGCACAAATATAGAATAATCAGAAATTGTGTCAAGGGTAAAGGGCGAAAAAAGTGAAAATTTTTGCGAAATAAGCTTTTTGTATGCTTTTTGCTTGTAATCCCCCCTAAAAACACCCCCCAATAGTCTTGACTGTGCGATTTCGGAACCGTTTTGACGCTCATTTTCCTCTAAATTTGTCCGGCGATATTTGAATAAATTTTGCCATTTAGCTATTTTTGTGCCCAAACTTTTTTATGTGTGTTTGAAAATGAATAAGTTCAAAGCTTTCATGAAGACTTTAGGCTCTGCCTTGCTGGTGGTTTTATCCTTCATTTGGCAGAAGGTTTGGAGTGCGCTGAAGATTGCCTTCGGTAATGCGATTTTCCGCTGGTTCTTTATTATGATGGTGCCGATCATCGTGGCGTTTATCGCGGCCGTGGTGGTGTACGTGCACTTCTCGCCGGAACTGCCGTCGCTTTCGCAGCTCGAACAGATCAATCCGAAGCTCGTGACCAACATTTACGACAAGGATGGTCAGATTGCGCATAAGTACTTTGTGGAACGCCGCGAATGGACCTCGATCGACTCGATTCCGCTCGACGCTATCCACGCTGTGATGGCGACCGAAGACCGTGCCTTCTACAAGCATTGGGGCATGAACGTCTGGGCGATTCCGTCTGCCATTTTGGAAAGTGCGACATCTGGCAACAAGCTCCGCGGTGCATCGACTCTGACGCAGCAGCTCACCAAGCTCTTGTTCCTCACGCCGGAACGCACGATTTCACGTAAGATCAAGGAAATGATGACGGCCATCCGCATCGAACAGACTTACACTAAAGAAGAAATCCTCGAATTCTACATGAACGAAGTCTACCTCGCCGGTGGTAACTACGGTTTCCAGGCCGCAGGCAAGTACTACTTCGGTAAGCCGCTCGACAGCCTTGGCATTCCGGAATACGCCGTGCTCGCCGGTATGTTGCAGCGTCCGGAAACTTACCGCCCTGACCGTCATCCCAAGAATTCTCTCCGCCGCCGTAACACGGTGCTTTACGCTATGTACGATGCCGGCTACATCAGCCGCGACGATTACCACAAGTACGTGAGCATGCCGATTACGCTTGCCCCGAAGGCCGAATCCAACGAATCGGGTCAGTACTTCTTCGAAGAAATCCGCAAGTACATGGAAAAGAAGTACGGCGAAAACTCGCTCTACGCCGACGGCGTGTCCGTTTACAGTACGATTGATCCGGATATTCAGGCTTACCTCGACAGCGTGGCCCGTGCCCAGGTCGAGAGGGTGCGTCGCCGCATCAAGTACCGCACGACCCGCAGGTTGCAGCTCACCAAGAAGTACGACATGCCCGAAGACAGTGTCGTGGCGCACTTCGACAGCGTCTACACGCTCTTCAAGAAGCAATACCTCGTGGGAGATACGCTGCGCAACAAGAAGGGCCAGCTTGCTCCTCGCTATCCGGACAGTATCCGTTACCATCATGCCGAAGTGGCTGCCATCTTGATTGAAAACGAGACCGGTGCAATCCGCGCCATGGTGGGCGGCAGCGACTTTAACCAGTCCAAGTGGAACCGCGCCGTGCAGTCCTTGCGTCAGCCGGGTTCTTCGTTCAAGCCGATCGTCTATTCGACCGCTATGGACAACGGTGCAAGCCCGTGCGACTCCGTGAACGACCAGCCGGTGACAATCCCGGATCCGGATGACAAGAATCCGAACAAGGTCTGGCGCCCGGGTAACTTCGAACACGATTTTGAAGGCATGATGACGCTCCGCCGCGCTCTCTACAAGTCCAAGAACCTGCCCGCTATTTTGACGGGTATGAAGTACGGCCTCAGCAATGTGGTGAACTATGCCCGCAAGTTCGGTATCAAGAGGGCTCCGTTGCAGGCGGTTCCGAGCCTCGCGCTGGGTTCTGTTGGGGCGACTTTGATGGAAATGACGTCGGCTTACACGGTGTTCCCGAATGGTGGTAACCGCATTGAGCCGTATATGATTGAATCGATTGTGGACCGCAATGGCGAGATTGTCGAGAAGAACTCGAAGGTGGAACACGAAGTGTTGCGTCCGGCTTCGGCTTACTTGATGGTCGACATGCTCAAGGATGTGAACATCCGCGGTACGGCCGCACGCGTCTGGAACTCCGGCTTCCGTCATCCGAGCGGTGGCAAGACCGGTACGACGAACGACTACACGGACTGCTGGTACATTGGCTTTACCAAGCAGTACACGATGGGCGTTTGGGTCGGCTCCGACAATCCGGGAACTATGGGTGCCGGTCATACGGGTACCGAAGACGCGCTCCCGATCTGGATGGCGACGATGTCCAAGCTGCACAAGGATTTGCCGAGGCTTCCGTTCCCGGTTCCGCCTGGTGTCGTGAGCAAGGGCGTTTGCAACCACACGGGTCTTTTGGCGGGCGAGTTCTGCTCTGAGAAGTCTTACTGCCTTTATACGGCGGGTTACGGTCCGACGGAACGTTGCGACGGCAACCACTTCAGTTCGCAGACAAAGTCTGCGGATAACGCTACGTTGTTCAGTAACAAGGGTGTGATTGAGAATAACCGCTATGAGGCCCCGCAGCCCAAGAAGAAAGGGAAGGGAAAGGACGCGGCTCCGCCGCCCAAGCGCAATACTCGAAAGATGTTCTAAAAAGTGCGGCCCTGAGGCCGCATTTTTTTTTATGCTGCGTAAAACCGTGTAAGAGGATTCCCGCTCGGAGGCGGGAATGACAATGTAATGAGTTCTGTGTAAGGTGATCCCGCAACGGAGTGCGGGATGACAGTATGGGGGCCGGGGTGACATCGAGGTCGGGGTGACAGTTTGTGCTTGTCATGCCGGCCTTGTGCCGGCATCGCCTTTGGGAACGTGTAAGGTGGCCCCGTCCCGGCACGGAGGCCGGGATGACATTGGGGTCCGGGGTGACTGTGAGGGCAAGCGTGTAAGGGGATTCCCGCTCGGAGGCGGGAATGACAACGTAAGTGGGTTCTGTGTAAGGAGATCCCGCAACGAGTGCGGGATGACAGTATGGAGTGCGGGATGACAGTACGGAGTCCGGGGGGACTGTAAGAAAAAAATCCCGGCTCGGGGAGTCGGGATTTAGAAGTCTTTTAGTTGTGATTATTCGTTTACGACGACCGGGTTGCCGTATTCAACACCCACGCCCCAGAAAGAGCAGACATGCTTTGTGGAGTGGAGCTTGCCGAACTGGTCGTAATCCTTGATTTCGGCGTTGTTCCAGTGGATTTCGTAGACGTTATCGATGCGACGACCTTCCTTGATGCCGGTAACCTGCTGGAGGAACTTGACTTCGGAGCAAGATTCTTCGTCGGTCTTGTAGTTGTAGAACACCGGGGTGACGCTCTTGATTGCCAAGTGGACAACGCGGATGTTGCCGTTCGGGTCCTTCTTGGGGCTCTGTTCGTACGTCGTGACTGTCTTCGGTCCGGAGCATCCCACGATTGCGATGGCGATTAATCCAAGGACGAATGCCTTTAACTTGTTCATTTTATCTCCTGTTGTTAAAAAATGTGGTTAAAAAAGCCAATAGTTGTAGTTTAGTGCATACGAAGTTTCATCGGACGAGATGTTCACCTTGAAGCCAACTTCGTGACTCTGCCCAAGAACTACAGATGCGCCGAGTGTAAAGCCTGCGGAAATATCGTCTGGGAACCAGTAGGTATAGGCGTCTTCTTCGCTGACGTGGTCAATTTCGTAGACCTTAAAGGATAGCTGAGTTCCGACTTCAACGTTTATCATATCCATAATTTGGTACCCAACGGTTATGGGGACTTCTGCACTGAGGTTTGTTTGTCTAAGAGTTGCGTCGTTGTAATAATGTCTATAAACTTCTCCCGAGAAGCTCATAAATGAGCCACCACAGTAAATGCCTGTTGTTACGAACGCATTGTCTATAATGTTTTTTACAGCGAAGATGATGCCGAATTCTGATCCAATGGCATAGTCTGCATCGTCGTAAAAGTAGAGATCGCTGTAAGAGTGTTCAAAGACATGGTAGCCAATGGCGTCTGGTTTTGCTGTAAGATAGCCCAAACCGACATGCAGACCCATCTTGAATGAGGTTTTGGCTTTGTTGCCGCTTTCTCCGGAGGCGTCCGCTGCGGAATCATCTGCAAGGAACCCGAAGCCGAACAGGCCGCCAGAGGTCTTTACCTCTTTCTTTTTAGGTGTGTCGTCGCCGTCGCGCGGATCGGGGGCGTCTGCCGGATCGTCTTCGTGCAGCGTTAACAGCATAACGGACTTGCTGACTGGAACGTAGTCGAGTTCGTTGCTGATGTATACTTGCTGCGGCTCTTGCTGTTTAGGCTTAGCCTTGGGCTTCTTGGCCGCAGGCGCCGGCGCTTGAGCTTCCACTTCTACAATGGTGGGTTGTTCCGTTTCTTCAACTACGGGAGCTGTAGTTTCTTCTACAGGAAAGTCTTGATTGCTATCAGCCGCTTCTTGTGCGTGGATGAATGTTGCAAGACCTAAACTAAATAAAATATGTTTTAAATTGGTCATATGCTATTCGTAAATAAAAATTTTCGCCAAAAATAGATATATTCATGTGACTTGTAAAGAGTTTTTTATCAAAATTGTAAACTAAAAAACTTTTTTGTGATTCTTTTCACAAAAAACAAAAATCCCGACTCTGTTGGAGTCGGGATTTTCAGTGGAGTTAGAATATGAAATTGATTACATCATGCCGCCCATGCCCATGGACGGATCCATAGCCGGAGCAGCTGCAGCCTTCGGTTCCTTCTTTTCGGTGATCACGCAGTCAGTCGTGAGAATCATCGAAGCGATGGAGGAGGCGTTCTTGAGAGCCGTGCGGGTCACCTTAGCCGGGTCAATCACACCAGCCTTGATGAGGTCTTCGTAAGTGTCCGTCTTAGCGTTGTAGCCAAAGCCGTCCTTGCCTTCCTTGACCTTGTTCACAACCACAGAACCTTCGAGGCCAGCGTTCTGCACGATCTGGCGGAGCGGTTCTTCGATAGCGCGGCGGATGATTGCAGCACCAGTCTTCTGGTCGGCATTGTCGAACTGGAGAGCGTCGATTGCCTTTTCAGCGCGGATGAGAGCAACACCACCACCCGGAACGATACCTTCTTCGACAGCGGCACGAGTTGCGTGCATAGCGTCGTCGACGCGGTCCTTCTTTTCCTTCATTTCAACTTCGGTAGCTGCACCGACCTTGATCACAGCAACGCCACCGGCTAGCTTTGCCAAGCGTTCCTGGAGCTTTTCACGGTCATAGTCGCTCGTGGTAGCTTCAATCTGCTTCTTGATCTGAGCGATACGGCCCTTGATAGAAGCGGCGTCGCCAGCACCTTCGACAATCGTGGTGTTGTCCTTAGTGATGGTGATGGACTTTGCCTTACCGAGAACAGTAACCGGAGCGTCTTCGAGCTTTGCACCAGTGTCTTCGGAGACGAGCATACCGCCAGTGAGGATAGCGATATCTTCGAGCATGGCCTTACGACGGTCGCCAAAGCCCGGAGCCTTAACGGCAGCAACCTTCAAAGTGCCGCGCATCTTGTTCACAACGAGCGTTGCGAGAGCTTCGCCATCGACGTCTTCGGCGATGATGAGGAGAGACTTGCCCTGCTTA